>JBARBE010000039.1:0-13276 GCA_049792735.1 Candidatus Acidiferrum sp. | reverse complement strand
TTGCGCTTATCGTCCCCTAATATCCCCTGATCCGTTTGGATCAGGGCTTGTAAGTGATTGAAAGTTATGGCGGGGACGACGAGACTCGAACTCGCGACCTCTGCCGTGACAGGGCAGCGTTCTAACCAACTGAACTACGTCCCCGCTGAAGGGTGAAACGTCACAGGTGCTGCAATACATCACAGGCGTTTTCGCGCGGCGCAAGTGATGCTTCACAAGAGTAGAGCACGAAAGGACAGGACTGCTTCTGTTACTCGTGACTCTGCTTTTATGGTGGGCACTGTCCGATTTGAACGGACGACCTTTCGGGTGTAAACCGAACGCTCTAACCGCTGAGCTAAGCGCCCCTACACAATTCATCGTACAGGATGCTTTGCGCAGCGTCAACGCTGCTCGATCATTCACGATAATGCTCCGAGCTACCCGCTCGCCCGCTCGCGCCGAGGAATCGCAGTTCCTGCCCGTTCCGCGTGGGAAAAGCGGGCGAAAATTTTGCTGAGAATCGGGTCGGCTGGAGATGTTAGAATAGATATGCTCCTTTTTGGACAGGGCGCGGTCGCCAAGTGGTAAGGCAAAGGTCTGCAAAACCTTTATCGTCGGTTCGATTCCGTCCCGCGCCTCCAATTTTTCCAGTGATCCCAGACATTTTTGAGATGGCGTGGCTTGTTCAGGCGTGCGTGAGGGCACGGCTGGAAGTGTAGATGTGCCACGGCGCGAAATCGCACAGGCTGGAATGCCTGTGCCACAAAAGCGCTTATTCTGCTCTTCCTTGCGCTTTTTTGGCGCAGCCAGTAAACTCTTTCTCTTGCTTACAGTCAAAGGACGCACTCTGGGATGCTGATCGCACGGGATTATGTCGGGTACATGGCCACGGAAGTGGTGAAGCGGTTGGTGGAAGGGAAGATGATCGAGACGAAGGCGGCGGAAGCCGTGGGGCATCGGCTGCGGCAGCGCATGATGGAAGAAGTTACCGTCGAGGACAGATTGAATGAAGAAGTGCGGCAGATTTTGACGGACCATCAGGAAGAGATGCGGCGGACGAACGTTTCGTACCAGGAGATGTATAAGAAGGTGAAAGCGCAGCTTGCGCGCGACCGCAAACTGGTGTTGAGGTAACCCGGGATGAGATTGAGCCGTGAAAAGATTGTGCGACTCTCCCATCAGATTACGGACGTGCTGGTTTCGAGCGACGATGTGGAGTTCGTCGAGGACCGCGACACGATCCGGCGCGAAGTGGTGCAGATCCTGACGGCGACGCTGCACGAAGAAGAGAAGGCGGACCTCGAAGTCCGGAAGAAAATCACCTCGCAGAAAAAAGAGATCCTCGAAGACAGCGAAGAGTGGAACGTGCTCTACCGCAAGTATTACGCCGACGAATTGCGGCGGATGGGAATTGCCGCGGCGCCTGACGACCGACGGCGTTCGTAAGCTGAAGTGCCTGCCTAAAGTTTCCTGAAAGTCCATCCCCGCATTGCAAGAGAGGTCCTTCCCTCCTGCTGGTCGCTCAGGACAGACGCGCCTCCCGACGGGGCCGCAACCTGCGGTCGTTGGGCGTGTCGAGAGATCCTTCCTCGCGACGCTCGTCAGGACAGATTTCCTCCTCGGAAATCTGGTTAACCGGCACGCCCCCCTGGTTTTTTCGTAAACGCTCATTCTAAAGGTAGATAAAGTCGTTTGTTTTGTATCGGTTTTGTAAGTGTGGAATTTGAAGGGGTTAGTGGCGAGTGGATGGGGACGGGTATCGAATGGATCGAGCGAGGTGAGGTGGCGGGTGGATTTTAACGCCCCGACCGGTTCGGGGCAGGCGCCGTGCGCGGAGACCGCAGAGAAAGACGGGAGACCCCCGCGCCGGGGCGTCCGCTAGTTATGAAGTGAGCGCATGGGAGGTAAGAGCTTGCGGCGTTTCCTGCGTGTACGCGGAGAGGGGGAGTGGAGCGGTGGGCGGTGAATCGAGAGTAGAAGGAAGGCCGGGGCGTGGAGCGGTGAGGAATCATGGGGCATGGTAGCATGATAATTACTATCTGTCAATAGCAATCTGACATGTACTGCGTGGTCATTCGAACGAGAGGGGTGGATTCGAATGGGGTGAAGGGAAGTCGAGAGATTTGAGGGAGTTGGAAGGGGAGTAATGGTCTTGTTACGGCTCTGGAAATGTGTGGAAAAGCGGGGAGCGGCGGTGAATAGTGATCAGCGAGTAGGGCAGGAGTGCCCCGCCGTTTGCGAGAAACAAAAGCGCAAACGATGGGCCACCCGAGAGGCAAAAGCGCGGCCATCCGGCAACCCCAAGACCCAGGTTCCAACAACGAACCTGGGGCACCCTCCGTGTTAGGTTGAGTTGTGAGAGAACGAAAGGTGCTTAGTTCGATCGACGGCAGTTTGAGATATTCGCGGTTCGCTATCCGGGCCACCCGGCGGCTTCCCCTCGCATTGGTTCAGCGCGCGGACAGCTTATCGAGGCGGTCGAGGGTGTCGGGATAGTTGCGCACAAGAAGGACCAGGGCGGCGGCTTGGGGATTGGGCTTGGCGCGGCCCTGCTCCCACTTCTCGAGGGTTCGGACGTTAATGCGCAGCTTGCGCGCAAAGACGGCTCGTGAGCAACGCATCCGCTTGCGCGTCTCGCGGATAAGCCTGGAATTCACCGCCGGAAGCGGCGCCGCATCGACGCGATAGCTTCGCAGGGTCAGCTTTCCTTCGCGATGCTTCTTCATTGCTTGGACGCCTTCGAGCAGTTCCGCGAAAATCTTTCTCTTGGCCATTATCGTTTCCTCCTGGCTGCTTGACGAGCACCGCATTCGGCTTCGATGGCTTGCTTAAGCAGCTTCTTTTCGTTAGGCGTGAGATCGGCGGCCTCGTTTTTTCCGTACAGGCTCATCAGCCAAAGCTGATTCTCCGCAGGAAAATAATAGTAGATGACTCGAAGGCCGCCGCGCCGTCCCTTGCCGCGCCGCGTATCGGCCCAACGAATTTTTCGGAATCCGCCTGTGCCGGGGATAATGTCCTCTGCTTCGGGCTTACGCGACAGTTCTAGTTGAAGCTTCCGATATGCCTCATCCTCCAGGTATTCGGAGAGATGACGCGTGAAAGCCGGAGCTTCAAAGAATTCCATTTCCGCTCACTGTACGCCATTGGCGTATGCTTTACAGCATACGCTATCGGCGTACAAAAGAGCAAGCCCGAGATGCCGCGGAGGGGGCAGTCAGCGGGTGACGGTGGCAATGGCGATTATGAGTGGGGCGCGTTCCTGCCGGGATCCTTCGCTTCGCTCAGGATGACCGTAGGGGCAGTGGGCTAGGCGGCGGAGGTTAGGCGGCGGAGACGAGGATGCCGGAAGGCTTGCAGGAGCGGGAGGCGGGTGTTTGAGAGGGCCAGTGGGAGAGAGTGAGGGATGTAAAACGGCGGACCGAAAGTCGTTGGGCGTAGATCCTAAAGGTATGCGCGGTGCATCTTATTCGGGCTCGGGTTCCGAGCTGGCGTCGGGCTGGGTGAGCATAAGCGCGGCTTTGCGGAGAGCGCCGGGATTGCGAGACTCGCGCCACTGCATATAGGCGAAGCCGGCGAGGATCGCGACTAGGAAGAGATACGGAGTCATGTTGTAAGGCCACGCGGGTTGCGGATAGATGGTGACAAAGAGGACGGGAAGCAGGGCGAGTGTGGCGATCCACGGTGCTACGACGTGTTGCCAGACGGTGAAGTGGGCTGGTTGTTCGCGGCGCATGTAACGAGTCAGAGCGAGATTGGACATCGCATAGAGAACAATCACGGCGAGGGTGGCGATGGTTTCGAGGAAGCCGAAGATGGTATCGGGCTTTAGGAGGATGCCGACTAGCAGAATGGCGACGATGCCTGCTACTTGGACAAAGGCAATCGCGAAGGATGGCGTCAGGTGCGTGGGATGGATGCGGGCGAAACTGGCAGGGAGCGTGCCCGCGCGACCCATGGTGTACATGACGCGCGAGGCGGCGTTGGTACACGCGAGGCCGACGCCGACGGCACTATTGATGATGGCGAGGACGACAAACCACCAAGCTCCACCCCAGAGCGCGTGGCCAAGAACATAGTACGGATTGGGATTGGCGGCGAAGGCGGCCATATCTCCGGTGCCCCAGCCGATCGAGCTTGCGTAGGAAGTGAAAATATAAAAGATACCGATGGCAAGCAACGACAGGGTGATGGCCTGGCCGACAAATTTCGCAGGGCGGCGCGCTTCCTGGGCCAGCGGCGCGGGCGCCTCGAAGCCGCTGAGCGCCAGTATGGAGAAAACCATGCCGGCTAAAATTCCACCGAAGTGATGTGGCGCGGCAGAGGGTTTGAGGGGGGCGGAGTACGTGGAGCTGGCGCCGGGATGAAGCAGAAACGTGATGCTAAGGGCCAGCATGATCAAAACTTCGAGGCCGCCCAAGAGCGCAGTGACGCGGCCCGAAAGCTGGATGCCATGATGCGTGAGCGACCAAATGAGAGCGCACGTGGCTAATGCAATCGACCACCACGGGATGTTCACGTGAAACTGGATCTGAAGCATGTCTGAGACTAGGTAGCCGAGGAAGCCGGTGCATCCCGCCGTTCCCAAGATTTCATATATGAGGTAGCTCCAGGTGGCCATGAATCCGCTGCGATGGCCGAGTCCGCGAGTGGCGAAGGAGTAGTAGCCACCGCTGGAGGGCATGTAGTTTGAAAACTGAGAGACAGTGTTGCCGATAAAGAAGCAAAGGATGGTGGCGAGGAGGAAGGAGAGCGGCATAACCGGACCGGCTTTGAGAGCGATGATGGGAAATGTGAAGACCACGTTGGTTGCCGGCGCGATGTGGGTGACGCCTTGGAAGACCAATTCGGCGAGACCGAGAGAATTGCGACGAAGCTGAGGAGCGGCCTGGGGATTGGGCATCTCAGCGGTCACGTGTATTCCTCATGGAACAAAGATTGGACTACTTTGATGTGCAGCCTTGCTAGCTTTATCACAGATTCGAGTTTGCGGTGGGAATGCGTTGGAGAGTTGCGACAGGCGGCGTGGAAAGGCAAATTCGGACCGTTTTGAATTGGCGCACAGTTCGACGGGAGAGCACACAACCTGCAGCGGCTGGGCTGATGGCCCGGAGGAACAACTAAAATTTGTGCGCGCGGCGGCGACTTTCGCTACTACAACTTGATTTTGGCGGCGAAGGCGCCGGCAATGGCGGCGTAGCCTGCGGCGTTGGGGTGAATGTCCGGGCCGATGGGCGCGGGCGCGGACATGTAGGTCCAGGACAGAATGATGAAGACGTTGACAGGGATATTTTCGCCGGGGACGGGGAGGAAATTGTAGGTGCGGAAAGTTTGTGCGACGTCGGCGACGGGAACGCGGAAAACCTGGTAGATGGCGCCGAGGAGAACGTTAAAGTCGGTAGCGGCGGCGAGGGATTGCAGCGCGATGGACTGGCCGGCGGAGCCGAGAGCCCAGGCGGCGAGGAACGGATCGTAATAGTTCATGGCGACGATGGGTGTGTGCGGGCCGGCGGCGGCGCGGAGCTCGCGGAGAATCCAGGGGAGGTTGGCGCTGACGGTGGAGAAGCCGGATCCGATGCAGGACTTGTCGATGCCAGTGGTGCTGACGCAGCCGTCGACATCGTTGGCGCCGATGTCGAGTGTGACGAGAGCGACTTGGCCTTGGTGAGATTGGAGGAAGGCGACGGCGGCGTCGAGCTGGCTGCTGCCCGCGGGATAGTTAGGACAAAGGGGGGCGCCGCCTTGGACCATGGTAGCGGTGGTCTCGCCGACGCAACCGAGTTTGGTAAGGGTGAGGCCGGGGACATGCGGACTGTAGAGAGCGAAGAGGTCGTCGGCGTAGCCTTGCGTGTACGGGGGGCCGGAGACAGGCTGGTAGCCGACCGCGAGGGAATCGCCGAGAGCGACGTAATAGGATTGTGCTGCGGCTGCGGGGGCAAGAGATGAAGCACAGAAAATTAAGAAAATCGCCAGGGTGACCAGTCGGGTTCGCATGTCGGTCTCCTTGGGCCCGTCGGGAACGCGGGGGGATTCCGAGTTGGGCCGCTTGTTGGGCGCATCCTATGCCTTTAGTGCGCGGGATGCAATGGGGTCTAGAGGCGGGTCTAGAGGCGGTAGATGGAAGGTGGGATGTGACGTGGGTCACAGGGCGGGGTGCTCCGGGGCACCGCGTTATGCGCGCGGCGGGTGAGAAGCTAGAGGTGTTGGAACGATGCATGGGCCAGCGCTGGGCGACGGGTTGGTTGGCTGGGAAGCGCGCTGGTCGGGAGGTTGCTATGAATTACATTTCTGTGACCGCGGTGGTGGCGGCGAATGGGCTGCTCATGGTTGGGCTGGGAATCATGCTGAGGCGGGCAGCGGGGACTTATTTGAAGTTTCGAGGTGAGAGGATTGTATCGTGCCCGGAGACGCACGAGGCGGCAGCGGTGCGGGTGGCGGCTGGAGATGCGGCGCTGAAGGCGACGGTTGGCCGCGAAGAACTTGCGTTGAAAGAATGTTCGAGGTGGCCGGAAAGAGAAAAGTGTGGGCAGTGGTGCCTGGCGGAGATCGAAGAGGCGCCGAAAGCTTGTTTGGTTTCGACGATTGTGCAGCGGTGGTATGAAGGCAAGGAATGCGCGTATTGCCACAAGCCATTTGGCGAATTGCATTGGGACAGCCACAAGCCGGCGTTGGTGGATGCGGAGCTAAAGACGGTGCAGTGGAACGAAATTCCGGCGGAGAAGCTGCAAGAGACGATGCGGACGCACTTGCCGGTTTGCTGGGATTGCCACATTGCGGAAACGTTTCGGAGGGAGCATCCGGAAATGGTGGTGGACCGGCGCGAGGATCCGCTGCGCATGAGCGTTTACAAGTAGAGGTGAGGGGCTCGCTCTCGGACGAAGTGGGTCGAGGAATGAGTAAATCGAGCACGGAGGGAGCGAGCCCGGATGAAATTGTAGCGAGCGCGGCCGCTGGCGTGGTGGATAGCGGGGAAGCGCTCGGAGCCGGCGCGGAGTTCGTTGCCGGCTGTTAGTTGCAGGAGAATGAATAAGGGCGGCTTTGGGCCGCCCTTGTTCATTTAATGAGATGTGAGCGGCGATCAGAGTTTAATTATGGCTGACCGTCAGGGCGGCGCTTGAGGGTTGGGCGACCGTCGTCATCGCTCGTGGTGGAGTTCGGGTCGGTCGAAGTGCCCTGTTTGGATTGCTCGGTTTTGGTGCGGAGAGTGGGTTTGCCGGGCTGATTGTCCGAAACCTTGCGATGGAACTCGATGTTGCGGAGGCGGGCTTTTACGCTATCAAACTCGGAAGTGGTGACGATGTATTCGGGGCGGGCGGGGAGAATATCAGCGATCTCTTTCTGACAGAGTTCTATGCGCTCTGCGGTGGGCGGGTGAGTGGAGAAAACTTTGGGGATGGTGCCGGGGCGGCGCTTTTCATCCGCTTGAATGCGCTCGAAGAAGGTGACGTAGGAATTGGGGTCGTAGCCGGCGTGATACATGTACTGGAGACCGAAGTAATCGGCTTGGCGCTCGGCGTCGCGGCTGAATTTCAAGTAGGTGACTGGAATGGCCAGCTGAACAGCCTCGTAAATGCCGTAACCTGCCCAGCCGCCGGGACCGAGAAGCATGAGCGGAATCGTCGCGAGCTGCATGATTTCGCCTTTGGTGGCGTTTTTGGTGCCGTGGCGAAGGACTACGTGGGAAATTTCGTGGGCCATGACGCCGGCGAGTTCGGATTCTTCATCGGCGCGAAGAATTAGGCCGCTATTGACGTAGAAGAAGCCGCCGGGGAGAGCGAAGGCGTTGACTTCGTCGGAGTCGATGACTTTGATGGTAAAGGGAACTTTTGCGTCGGAATTGCGAACGAGGTTTTGGCCAACGCGATTGACGTATTCGGTGACGACCGGGTCGTCAATCATTTTTGAGGAGCGTTCGACTTCCTGGGCGAGCTGCTTGCCGAGTGCGATTTCGCGTTCGAGCGAATAGAAGTTGATGCCTTTGCCGAGATTGCGATTGCCGATGTCGTTGACGTCTTCTTTGGAATTCTTGGGATCGACGGTGTCCTTTTGGGGAACCGGTTGATCCTGCGGAGGAGTCTGAGATTGGGCCTCGGGCGTTGGCTGAGGCGGAGCGGGTTGCGGCGGCGCAGGCTGAGCAGGCGCTTGCGGCTGAGGCTGCGTGGAAGCTGGCTGCTGTGCGGCGGGTTGCTGCTGTGTTTGAGCGGGCGCTGAACTCTGGCTGGATGGCTGAGACTGAGGGGCTGCCAAAGCCGCACTTGCGACGAGGAGGCCTGCCACTGTAAAGCCCAAAGAAAGTCTCGGAATGCGGGTCATGGCATTTACCTCCCGGTGCGGTCAGTATACACCCGATTGCACGGTACAAGGGTCAAATGACGTCCTCAGCCTTAACCTCTACGATGTCAATGACGGGGAGAAGGTTTTCTCCTGCGCGCAGAAGGATGGGCGTTTTGAGTGAGAGAAGACTGCGAGGCTATGTGGAGGCCGGCGGGGTCGCGGGGATGGGTGGCAAAAGCGGGTGGCCAGGGTGTTCCGAAATGAAAAGCAGAAGGAATTGTGTCCAAAAGGCAGCATTAGAATGGTTGACACGTTTGGCGGTGGCCTCTAGAGTCAATGTCAGAGAAATGAGCGTAAAGAAGATTCAGATTGGGCAGCTTTGGAGGAAGAACGACACCGGAGAGGTTTACCTGGTGACGCGCGTGTATAGCGAGGCGCTGAGCACGATCGTGGTGCTGCGAAAATCGGGAGCCGAAGACGAAGCGTTGACACGACTCCGCGCGGAAAATACACCCAAGGGGCCGGGAATTCCGGGGTATTCGCCGGCGCAGGACGAAGAGAATTTTTGAGGAAGAAAAGTGAGTAGCGAGTAGTGAATAGTGAATAGTGGGCAATAGAAGACCGCCTTCGATTTAACCCTGCAGGTTCATTGACAGAAAAAACTAAAAATTCAGATGGAGCGGACATCCATCTTGACGACGTCGTGGACCTGCATCAGCTCCTTAATTAGGAACGGCTCGCCATACTTCACGCCGATCATTTCGCCGCAATGGCGCGCTAACTCGGTCATTTGTTGTTCGAGGCGGTCGATGGCCAGAAAGACGCTTGCTTTCTTGAATTGGCGGCGGGATTCGCCCTTGGGGGGATGAAATTGAGAGGCGAAGGCGAGAATGGCGCGACGGCGCTGCTCGAATTGGGCGGTGATGTCGACGACGAAGGTGGGACGGACGGGAGCGTAAACGGTGGAGTAAAGGATTTTGAAGGGGCGGTGAGGTTCGCCGTCGATGGGCAATTGCTTGAGGCCGGCCAGGAAGCAGCCTTCATAGCCGAGCGTGGAGGCGTGATAGTGGTCAGGATGGCGTGCTTCCCAATAAGGAAGGATGACGGTCTTGGGGCGAAGTTCGCGGATCACAGAGGCGAGGCGGAGTTTGTGCTGGCGACTGGGCTGGACGTCGGAGTCGGGGACGCCGAGGGTGCCGCGCCAGCTCACGCGGAGCAGCTTGGCGGCTTTGGCGGCTTCCTTGGCTCGGATTTCGGGAGTGCCGCGAGTGCCCATTTCACCGGCGGTTAGGTCGAGGATGCCGGTTTTGTATCCAAGATGCGCCATTTTCAGGAGCGTGCCGCCGCAAGTGAGTTCTACGTCGTCGGGGTGGGCAGCGATGGCGAGCAGGTCGAGTTTCATTCAGAGTCTCCTTCCGCGCGATCTACTTTTCATAATCGGTTTGAGGCATCGATGATATCACTGCGTGGGTAAGTGAGCGGCGGGGCGCGGCGAATACGGGATGTGATAACGTTTCGAGGAGCGGGAAAACAATGTCAGAGAACACAGGACGAGTCGCGGCGTCGCTAGCGGGAAAGACGGCGCTGGTCACTGGCGCGGGGAAGCGGCTGGGGCGGGCGGTCGCGCTGCGGCTGGCGGAAGAAGGCGCGAACGTTGTTGTGCACTACAATTCGTCGGCGGCAGAAGCGCGGGGCGTTTGCGGAGAGATCGAAGCATTGGGGCGTCGCGCTGCGGCGCTGCAAGCGAATTTGAGAGACGTCAACGAAATCCGGCAATTGTTTGACCAGGCGGGGAAACAGTTTGGGCGGCTGGACGTGCTGGTGAACAGCGCCGCGAATTTTTTGCCGGCGAGTATTGTCTCGACGACGGAAGAGATTTGGGATGCGTCGCTGGATACGAACTTGAAAGCAGGGTTTTTCTGCGCGCAGGCAGCGGCTCCGTTGCTTCGGCGAACGCATGGCACGATTGTGAATTTTGCCGACGCCGGTGGACTGATGGGGTGGCCGGGGTACATACCCCATTCGATCTCAAAGGCCGGCGTGGTGATGTTGACGAAGGTGCTGGCGAAGGCCCTTGCGCCGGAAGTGCGCGTGAACGCGATTGCTCCCGGAACGATTTCTATGCCGGGCGATCCGCCGGAATGGGAAGCGGATTTTGTGAAGCTCGCGCCGCTCCAGCGAACGGGAACGCCAAGCGACATTGCGGATGCCGTCTCCTATCTCGTGCACGCGGAATTCTTGACGGGGCACACATTGGTGTTGGATGGCGGGCGGAGCCTGGGTCCGACGAAGGAAGAATTTCGTTGAGACTGTAGTGTGCAGAGAAACGCCGCGCGGTGTATTCTATTCTGCTTAGCGGAACTATTAGTTTGGGAGGCGCGCGGACCAGCGTGCCGGAATCTGACAAAAGAGGGGCCAGCCTGAGTTATGGACAATGAGACTTACGCACACGTGGACAGCCCGAGCGAAGAGGCCAGTCACGCGCACGGTTTAGATTCCACGGAAATTCAAGAGTGGCTGGAGTCGCTGGACTCCGTGCTCGAATCGAGCGGGCCGGAAGTGGCGGCGGAAATTCTGGAAAGGCTGCGCGCGCACGCAACCGTCAACGGGATCGATCTGCCGTTTTCCGCGAATACGCCCTATACCAACACGATTCCGCTGCGGCTCGAGCCGCTTTTTCCTGGCGATCAGGAACTGGAACGGCGGATCAAGAGCCTGATTCGGTGGAATGCGCTGGCCATGGTGGTGCGCGCGAATCGCGTCGAGCACAACATTGGCGGGCATATTTCGACGTACGCTTCCGCAGCAACGCTGTATGAAGTTGGGTTCAACCATTTCTTTCGCGCGAGGTCGGACGAGTTTGAAGGCGACACGGTTTATTTTCAGGGGCACGCGGCGCCAGGAATGTACGCGCGTGCATTTCTCGAGGGGCGTATTTCGGCGCAGCAACTGGAAAATTTTCGCCGGGAGTTGAAGCCCGGCGGAGGGCTTTCCTCTTATCCGCACCCGTGGCTGATGCCGGAATTTTGGGAATTTCCGACGGTGTCAATGGGTTTGAGCCCGTTGATGGCGATTTATCAGGCGCGATTCAACCGGTATCTAGAGGATCGCGGATTGAAGCCCGTGACGGACGCGAAAGTCTGGGCGTTCTTGGGCGATGGAGAGACGGACGAGCCGGAATCGCTGGGCGCGATTACGCTGGCTTCGCGCGAGAAACTGGACAACCTGATCTTTGTAGTGAACTGCAATTTGCAGCGGCTCGATGGACCCGTTCGTGGCAACGGACAGATTATTCAAGAGCTGGAGTCGGCATTCCGCGGCGCGCGATGGAACGTGATCAAGGTTTTGTGGGGCAGCGAGTGGGACCCGATTCTGGAACGGGACACGGAAGGCTTGCTCGTCAAGCGCATGGGCGAATTGGTGGACGGCGAATACCAGAAGTTGGTGGTTTCATCGGGCGCTTATGTGCGGGAGCATTTTTTTGGGAGCGATCCGCGGCTCCTCCAATTAGTTGAACCGTTGCCGGACGAAGCGCTGCGGCGTTTGCGCCTGGGCGGGCACGATCCGCGCAAGGTGTATGCGGCGTACAAAGCGGCGGTGGAACATAAGGGCTCGCCGACGGTCATTCTGGCGCGGACGATCAAAGGGTACGGGTTGGGCGAGGCGGGCGAAGGCAAGAACGTCACGCACCAGCAGAAAAAACTGAATGAAGAGGAATTGAAGGAGTTTCGTTCGCGATTTGGAATTCCGCTGAACGACAACGATTGCGTGGAAGTGCCGTTCTACCGGCCGGCGGAAGACAGCATAGAGATTCAATACCTTCGTGCGCGCCGGGAAGCGTTGGGCGGATATACGCCAAAGCGCAGTACGCGCTCGAAGCCGCTGGTTGCCGATCACGATGAACTGTTCAAGGAGTTTTTCGAAGGCAGCGACGGCAGGGAAGTGTCGACCACGATGGCGTTCGTTGGCATGCTGCGCAAAATGCTTAAGGATCCGGAAATTGGCAAGCTGGTCGTGCCCGTCGTCCCGGATGAAGCGCGGACGTTCGGCATGGAATCACTATTCCGAACTGTGGGAATTTATTCGAGCGTCGGACAGAAGTATGAACCCGTGGATGTCAACACGCTGCTTTATTACAAGGAAGCGAAAGACGGGCAGATTCTTGAAGAAGGAATCACCGAAGCAGGCTCGATGGGGTCATTTATTGCGGCGGGATCCGCTTATGCGACGCACGGCATCAATACGATTCCGTTCTTCATTTACTATTCGATGTTTGGATTCCAGCGCATCGGCGATTTCATTTGGGCCGCGGCGGATATGCGTACGCGAGGGTTTTTGCTCGGCGGGACTTCTGGACGGACGACGCTCTCGGGAGAGGGCTTGCAGCACCAGGATGGCAACAGCCACATCCTCGCGCTTTCCGTGCCGAATTTGCGCGCCTACGATCCGGCGTTTGCTTACGAAATGGCGGTGATTTTGCAGGACGGGATTCGCCGGATGTATAAGGACGGCGAAAGCATTTTTTATTACATCACCGTGATGAACGAGCCGTACGCGATGCCGGCGATGCCGGGCGATGTCAAAGAAGGAATTTTGAAGGGCATGTATCGCTACCGGGCTTCGGAAAACAAGAAGTCCAAGTTGCATGCACAGCTTTTTGGAAGTGGTGCGATTCTGCGCGAAGCGTTGCAGGCGCAGGAGATTTTGGAAACCAAGTTCGGCGTAGCGGCCGATGTGTGGAGCGTGACGAGTTATAAGGCGCTTTACAACGACGGGAACGAAGTGGAGCGCTGGAACCGCCTGCATCCCGGCGAAAAGCCGCGCGTGCCTTATTTGACTCAATGCCTCGCGAACGCGCCAGGCGTGCTGGTGGCGGCCTCGGATTATTTGAAGACCTTGCCGAACATGGTGAGCAAGTGGATGCCTCGGCGGCTGGCTTCGCTGGGCACGGACGGTTTTGGACGCAGCGAGGGCCGCGCTTCGCTCCGGGACTTCTTTGAAGTGGACGCGCGGTTCATCGCGT
>JBARBE010000038.1:0-1767 GCA_049792735.1 Candidatus Acidiferrum sp. | reverse complement strand
GGCGTAATCGTAGAAAGGCGAAGAACCGGTGTCGTTATACCCGCCACTAAAAGCGATACTGCTTATGCAAGAATTTCCAGGCGTGCAATCCTCTGCCCAAGTGTCGCCCGGCGCGACCGTTATATCTGGCGCGCTAGGATAACCTGCTCCCGTGCCTTCCCCAGCCTGCCACTTCAGAATGCGGAGGATAGCGCCGCCAGCGACCGCCTCCACGAACGCCACTTTCGTGCCGTCGTCGGAAAGAACGACGGAGGTATCGGCCTTACCCGTTCCTGTGAAATAGGACCAATAAATCGATGGTCCATTCTGGTCACACAAGCCGCCAGCGCTGCCCTGCGTCGAATAGAGATTGTTGAAAGCGACGATGTTGCCTCTGCCCACCCCGCCTGCAAGCTTAGCGGCAGCCCACGTGAAATCAGCTGCCGGAATAGTCCTGGCAAGCGAAACGAGATTCCCTTCCTGTCCGTTCGCCAAAGCTGTAACTGTCACCACAGCGCCCGCTGATGTCGCAGTGGCGCCCAGCCCAGCGTTATTCCGCGCTATCGCCGCCGCAAGATTCGCTGCATCGGCATTGACGCCACCCCCGACTAGAAAGTTCAAGCCGGTGTTGCTTGTAGTGCTGGTGGTAAGCGTTAGCGTAATTTCTGGACTGGCGACCGTGACCGTCCTGCCCGCGGGAGGGTCGGCTGCAAAAGTGCCTGTCCGAGTGGCAGCCGTTGTAGGCGATACTCCCGCAAGACCAGCCTGGTTGAAGACAACGAAATCGTTGGTGCAACTCGGAGCGGTGGTTATATCGAACGTGAATTTGGCCGGAAATTGTCCAACACCGCTAGTACCTGTGGCAAGCAACGGATAGCCCCAGTCCCTTCGGGGCGCAACAATCGCAGGCAACGAGAGTTTGCTCACTCGGGCGCTCGCTAATGCCGCCGCATTCCGTCGTGTGCGCTGGCGGAGGTAGCGGGGCTCCCCCTGGAGCCTCCATGCCCGCGCCGTCGAAGAAGGAGCCGAATACACTATGTGCGCGTCGCTCCAATCGCGCGTCATGGAAACCCGCTTGTGGTTCTGGGCGTGCGTTCCTCGCGCGACAATCACCAGCGTGATCACTAGCGCGACAACGATTAAAATTTGAGCTGGTCTAACTCGCCACAAGTCATTCCGTGTCATTTTCATCCTCGCCCACGGTCCTGCTGAAAAATCCCGCACGAACCGGTTACTCGAAGTCGATACATCTCCGCGTGGGCTGGGACGCGCTCGATGATTTTTTTTAAACCGCTCGTACGGTGAAAGCCAATCTCCGGCAAGACCACGCTCCCGTACCACGAAACGTCTGCACCACAAAAACTGCCATCAGATGCGAGCCTATCGGGAGGAGCAGCCGGTTTCAATTCGGGCCTGGCGCTCCGTTCCAGAATGGCAACTTCCCGAAATCCTCTGACCGGAATTTCCGATTTGGACCTCCCCCCTTGGCATGATAAAGGCACTTCCACCCCTGAGACAAGGAATTTGTGCACCAGAATGGGATTCAGAACCCGGCACTCTCCATTTAGTTGCGACCTCATCGCTCCGCTAACCGATTGTCTCGGGGCCAAAGTCAGGCTATAAGTTTCGTAGTGTCCGACGCAGCCATTCTTGTGGAAGCGCTTGAGAAGTCTTTCCCTCCCGCCCGCAGCGGCTGGCGCGCCCTTTTGCAGCCCTTTGAAAAGCCCTCCGTCGTCGCTCTAGGCGGGATATCGCTTGAAGTGCGGCCGGGCGAAGCGTTCGCACTAT
>JBARBE010000037.1:0-2259 GCA_049792735.1 Candidatus Acidiferrum sp. | reverse complement strand
CGAAAGTGGGCGGTGTGCCAGATCATACCGAATAGGATGCGCGGCGAACGCCGATAAGCAGCCTCGGCGACTGCGCGAACCCGATCGAGTTTAGCGCATTTCGTGGAAGCGAACCTACGATGGCGCTGGCTACGAAAGTGCTAGCACGAAGCACGTAGCGTCTTCGGCAGAACTATGTAAGTCTCTGCTACAATTTCGAAGTTTGTGAGCGACGAGAAACAAACCAGGCGCTATTTTGTCTCCGGGATCGTGCAGGGAGTGGGGTTCCGGTTCTTTGTGCAGCGAGCGGCGGAAAAACTGAAGATCGGCGGATACGCGAGGAATCTTTTCGATGGCAGGGTCGAAGTCCTGGCCATCGGCACTCCAGCACAACTTGCCGAGCTGAGAACTGCGCTCGAACGTGGGCCGCGATTTTCGAGCGTAGCTGAGGTCCGGGAAGAGAAAGCGCAACCCAATCCGCTGCATGAAGGTGGATTTGCGATCGAGCCGGACGCATAAGATGAAGTTCGCTAAGGAAATTGGCTAACGAGGAGCCGCTTGCATGGATGATTTGAAAAAGCTGATTCGCGAAGTGCCGGATTATCCCAAGCCGGGAATTCTTTTTTATGATTTGACCACGCTGCTGAAAGACAAGACTGGATTCCATACGCTAATCGACCGGCTCTGCGATCACTACAAAGGGCATTCGATTGATATCGTCGCCGGCATTGAAGCGCGAGGATTTATTTTTGCTCCCGCACTGGCGTACCGCCTTGGGGCGGGTTTTGTTCCAGTTCGCAAGCCGAAAAAATTGCCCGCGAAAACCGCGAGCGTCTCCTATGCGCTCGAATATGGCACGGACACGCTAGAAATTCACGAAGACGCCGTGAAACCGGGCCAGCGCGTGATTATTTGCGACGATTTGTTGGCCACTGGCGGCACCGCCGCAGCCACTGGAAAGCTCGTGGAGAAACTCGGCGGAAAAATCGAAGGCGCGGCCTTTGCCGTGGAGCTGACGTTTCTCAACGGGCGCTCGAAACTCAATGGCGTGGACGTTTTTTCGCTGATTCAATACGACAAGTAGAAGGCTGCCGCCTGAGCGCCCGCGATGACCGACAAGATGACACAGTCCGAACAGGATGCGATCGCAGAATTCCCCGCCGTCGCGGAGGATTTCTGCAGATGTATCGACAATTGCGGCAGTTACGAGCGCCAGCGTCTAGTCCAGGATATCTCCGTGCTCCTAGCCAGGCTCTGCGAGGTTGGAGCTCGCCTACCGTGGGTGAGCCCTTCGACCGAAGGGACAGATTCTACTGATGAATCGGTTGATATACACGCGGGCGAGCAGTGGCGGCTCTCGACCAAACTCCGCGGACAGCTGGGCAATCTGGACGAATACTGGGGCGTCTTCGATCCCACTCAGAAAGAAGAGCCAATCCTGTGCTTTCTTTCGCAGGATATCGCTGAGATTTATATGGATTTGCAGGATGCGCTGAAACTTCAAACAAGCGGCGCAAGTTTAGAAGATATGTACTTTGACTGGCGTTTCGATTTTCGCAGTCATTGGTCCCGTCACGCGACCTCAGCCCTAAAGGTAGCCATTCAGATCTCAGACGGAGCGTGAGCCGCCGCGGCGCTGGCGGAGGGCTTCGAAGAGGACGACGCCGGCGGCAACGGAGACGTTGAGCGATTTTACCGGGCCGGTGGTGGGCAGCGAGACGATGAAGTCGCAGCGTTTGCGCGTGAGGTCATGGAGGCCTTTGCCTTCGCCGCCGAGGACGATGCCTACCGGGGACGTGTAGTCGGCTTCGGTGTAACTTTTGTCGGCGCGTTCATCGAGGCCGATGAGCCAGTAGCCCGCTTCCTTCAGCTCTTCCATGGTGCGCACGAGGTTCGTAACTTTCGCGATGGGCAAGTGCGCTATCGCGCCGGCGGAGGCGCGCGCGACCGTGTCAGTGAGTCCAGCGGCGCGGCGTTCGGGAATCACGACGCCATGCGCGCCTGCCGCCAGCGCCGTGCGAATGATGGCGCCGAGATTGTGCGGATCTTCGACGCCATCGAGAAGGACGATGAGTCCTTTGCTCCCGTGATCGGGGCCTTTGTTTGCGGCGGCGAGAATGTCTTCGAGTGTGGCTGCGGCACGTACAGCAGCGAGTGCGACGACTCCTTGATGATCTTTGGAGTTGGCGAGGCGATCGAGTTGGCCGCGGTCTTCAAAGCGGACAGGGATTTGACGTGCGCGGGCTAGCTGGACGATTTCTTCGACACGCGTGTCCTGGC
>JBARBE010000036.1:0-12501 GCA_049792735.1 Candidatus Acidiferrum sp. | reverse complement strand
AAATCTCTTTCGCGGCGAAAAGGAGCCGGAAGCAACCACGATTTTCGTCACTGACCCCGCGGGTGAAATGGTTCTCTCCGGACAGGGTTTGGAGGGTTTTTCTTATGGCATCCGCAGCAGCATTCTCTGGCCTTATGCGCAGATCGCGTTGCTCGTCCTTTGCATCGTGCTCATGGCGACGTCCCTGCTATTCGCCATCGTTTGGATCTTGCGAAAACTTTTCGGTGCCATGAAAGGCGTGCAACACTTGGCCGTACGCGCAATTCCGCTCCTCGCCACGCTCAGTTTCCTCGCCCTCTTCTTCTGCACCACGAAGCTCGGCGGCGCCGATACAGGAAAGCTCACCCTTTGGACCTTCGGAATTTTCGCGCTGAGTATCCTGTTCCCGCTTCTATCGCTCTATGGACTCTTGCTCGCCGTCCGTGTTCCCAAGAGCGAGATCAACGCCGCCGCGCGTATTCACTCCTTCCTCGTCTCCCTGTCCTGCTGTGTGCTCGCCATCTTCGTCGCTTCCTGGCACCTCATAGGCCTCCGCCTCTGGGCCCCGTGAGCGCGGCATCTGTGAAGTTGCGCTACTCCACACAACCGTAGAAGCGGTTCGCGGAATCAAGAATGCGCGCGAGCTGGTCGTGCGGCCTTTTCTCGGTTGACGGCAAAATATCCCATCCAGTGAACACCGCGACCATGTCGTACTCTGGCACGACGAATAATTGCTGACCGCCGAATCCGCGCGCCGCCCATGCTATGTCGTCCGGCGCGCTCCCAAAATTTTGCAGCCACCACAAATAGCCGTATTTCCAATCGCCGCCGGGAACGGCCACGTGAGCCGCAAGAGAATCTTTGACCCAGAACGAAGAAACGATCTCCTTGCCCTCCCACATGCCGCCCTTCAGATAAAGCTGGCCGATTTTTGCAAGATCGTGCGCCGAGAGATACAGCCCACCCTCCGTATCCGGCAATCCAGTGGGAGTGCGCTTCCAGAAATAACGCATGCCTAGCGGTTTGAACAGATGCTCGTCCGCGTAGTCATCGATATTTTTTCCGGTGACCTTCTTGAAGATGTGCGCCAGCAGTTCCGTCTCGCCGCTGTTGTACACGAACGTCTTGCCCGGCTCCTCGGCCATCGGCTGGTCGATGACGTATTGCGCCCAGTCGTGGCTCGCCTCCATGATATCCGCGGAGTTTTTCGGATCGTCGTACGGCACATCTTCGTGCCACTCAAAGCCTGCGGTCATCGTCAACAAATCGCGAATCGTGATGCGCTTCTTGCGATCATCCATGTTAGTGATTTTGTGGCCCGAGAAGTATTTCAGGATGGGCGTGTCGAGTCCGTCCGTGAACTCATCGCGCGTCCTGGCGATTCCGATGATCACCGATGTGATCGTCTTCGTAACCGACTGCATCGTGTGCATGTCGCTGCCCTGGTAAAACGGATGGAATTTCGTGCTGAAATAATTGTATGGTCCTTGCGGATCGTGATTCAGCGGGCCTTCTGTCTTTGCGCGTTCGCCATAGATTTGCCCGTAATCGTGCTGGTAGGTTTTGTCGTAAACGGCTGTCCCGCAGCGCAGGATGAGCATGCTATCCACCAACCCGTATTTACCGCTGGCCACGTCGGCGTCCAAAGCCGCCAGTTTCTCCGCACTGATGCCGAATTCTTTCGGCGTTGCCGTCGGCCAGTCTTTCCCCGCGCCGCGGTCCTGCGCGTGCGCGCGGGTACTTGCGCCAAATGGAATGAGTAAAGCAAGCGCCGCTGCCACGGCAGTTTTTCTCACAATCTTCATCGTGCTCGAAAAATGCCTGGCTCTTTTCTTCATCGATTCCTCATTTCGTTTTGAATTTCAATCATCCAGGGAAGTAAATTTCAGCAGCGGGTAAAGGTCTCGAAATATCTTTGCGACGTCGCGCGGGAAAGTTGCCCGTGTAGCGGCTGCCGTCTTGAGTTTGGCTCGAACGATCCATCCTTGCAGTTTCTTCCAATCCTCGGCCTCGGTGGGCCAGCCATCGCGCTGTTTCCATTCTCCCTTTTCCGCGGTGTACCAGTAACTCTCATAGCGCCGGCCAAGCCGCTTCTTTTGTTGTGCCGCCCATTTCGGCCGTGCGAGCGCGTGCGGCTCCGCAATTTTGCCCAGTGCCGATTCCTTGCGCTTCGAGCCGCAATAAATACGGAAGCCGGCCGTCACTGCTTCGGCGGAAATACCTGTATACAACTGCCCGGTCTCGCCTTCACCGGGAAGTGGAACAGAAAATTTCAGGTACATCTGCGCGCGATAAGGTGTTTTGTCCCTCGCAAATCGAATATCGCGGTTGATGCGCGAGAAATTCGCGCCCGTGCGCCCAGTCGTATCGAAGCGTGAGTCGAGTTGCAGCACCGCGGAGCTGAGTTCTTCCAGCAACCTACGCAAAGGTTTCACGACGAATTGCTGGTACCGCTCGCGGTTCGCGTCCATCCACACTTTGCGGTTGTTGCGCGCCAATTCGCGGAAAAATTGAAACGTATCGCGCGTGAAAATCGGCTCGATTTTCGCCATAACGGCCCTCGATGCTCTTTGGTCGGGACAAGAGTACACGATTCCCCCTCCGCGTCAATCGGCCTATTCCACGCCCTTTATGCAATGAACTCTTGCATCCGTCGGCATGACCAAAGCAATAGTGGGACAGGCATTCTTGCCTGTCTCTTTCTTTCCCGCAGTAGCAGCGGGGCTGTCTTTTCCTCGACTCCTAAAAACACACCCGCCAATTTCTGCCCCCGCCACTTTGGCGCTTGCGGCTTGGCGCGACGGGCGCTAGTCTGCCCGCATGAGCCAGATCACGCCTACAGACAGAACGCGAGTCCGCCGGAAGCCGGACCGCGCCAACTACGACCGCGACACAATTTACGCCATTCTGGACCAGGCGTTTGTCTGCCACGTCGGCTTCATCGCCGACGGAATGCCCGTTGTCGTTCCGACAAATTACGTTCGCGTCGGCGATAAACTTTTTCTTCACGGTTCGACCGCAAGCCGGCTCATGAAAACGCTCGGAAGCGGCGCGCCTTTTTGCCTCAGCGTGACCTTACTCGACGGAATTGTTTTTTCGCCCACCGCGACGGGCCACTCCGTGAATTACCGCTCCGTGGTCGTCATGGCCAAAGCCGAACCCATCGAGGATCCCGCCGCGAAGCTTGCCGCGATGCGCGACTTCGTCGAGTACGTCCTCCGCGGCCGCTGGGCGACCGTCCGTCCGCCAAGCGACCAGGAGCTGAAAGGCACAATGGTCCTGTCCGTCCCGCTCGTCGAGGCGTCCGCAAAAATACGCACTGGCTTTGCAGTCGACGACGCCAAGGAATATGCCAGTGGAGCGTGGACGGGCGTCCTGCCGTTCAAGTGGACGCCAGGCGAGCCGGTGCGCGACCCGCGAGGCGCCGCCGCAGTCCCCGTGCCGGAGAACGTCCAGCACTATTCCAGGCCCCAGTAGCTCGCCTTCGACGCGGTAGAAGGCCGACTAAGCAAATTTCGATTTACGGTGCAACACGCCAGCCGTAGGAAGAAATGACCTCGTTACGCCGATGGAAAACACGCGGGAGCATAAACATGAAGCCGATAAAGGTCCTGGTGATCGTTCTCGTAAGCCTGTTGCCGGTCTTTCTGGACGCTGACTCTGTTAAGCCCGCTTTGCAAGTCGTGGTGCTCGGTTCTGGCGGCCCGCGGTCATTTGGCAGGGCCGGATCAAGTTTCCTCGTGCTCGTCGAAGGGACGCCGCGGATTTTGGTGGATGCCGGACCTGGAGCTTTCCTGCGGATCGGACAATTGGATCTGGATTTAGAAAATGTAGATACGGTCTTGCTCACGCATCTTCATATAGATCACAGTGGAGACCTGGCCGCTTTTTTCAATGCGCGAGCGCTAACCAGTGACGGACCAATTTCCTACCGGATTTTTGGGCCAGACGCGGGGGGACTATTCCCCAAGACTTCGCGATTTGTGGATCTGCTGGTGGGAAGGGATGGCGCCTTTGCCTATCAAAAAACGTTTGGCGCGCCCGAATCCTTCACGGTTCGCGACCTGCCAATCAGCTTGAACTCCGTGCGCACCAAAATTGTGGATGACGACGGCCTAGTCGTGGAAGAAATCGCCACCCACCACGGCGACTGCCCGTCAGTCGCCTATCGAATTTCTTACAAGGGCGTGTCGGTGGTCTTCTCTGGTGACATGGACGCATCGGCGCTGCCGAATCTGGTGCAACTCGCGAAGAATGCCGATTTGCTCATTTTCAATTGCGCCGTGCTCGACCCTCCGGGTTCGCCCCCGCAGTTGTACGATCTGCACACTCCGCCGAAGAAAATTGGCGAGGCCGCGCGCGCGAGCGGCGTAAAAAGCCTCCTGCTGAGCCATCTCGCCCCCGACGTGGAAGGTCAGGAGGCCGCGGTGAGGAAATCCATCGCCAAGTCTTACGCCGGCCCGATTCGGTTCGCCAGCGATAAGTTGCGCGTCCCCGTTGGAATGTGAACGGACTCGGCCACAGCCAAAGGCAGCGTTTGGAGTCGGCTTGGATTGCAGCGAATCGAGCCGCGGGTCTTCCACAGATTTCCACTGATTAAATTGTTGACGGGAGCGGACTTAACCGTGTAGCGTAATAGGGTTTCGCGGGTAACGGATTGGCACCTAACTGCATCTATATAGATGTACTTAGAGTCAGGGCGACGTACTCTGAGGGCGAGAAGCGGGCGAAATACGAGTCGAGCGGCAAGCGGGCATCGCGGCACAGCGCAGAGGATTTCACAAAAAGACGATCGATCGCGTGGGGAGATTTCCCCATGGTTTTTTGGTGACCGCAGAGGATTCTGCTGCGCAAGCGTGGCATACTGCCCGCGCCCTTGCACAAGGTTTTCGCCGGCACCGACCGGCATTTTGAGGGATTGCTAGCAAAAGTTTGGAGGAATTCGTGGCAGCAGTGGGTCTTGAAGAAAAATATGATGCAGTAAAGCAGCTCATTGCCGTAGGCAAAGAGCGCGGCTACCTGCTTTACGACGAAGTGAACGATTCGCTTCCGGCGGAGGTCCATTCCTCGGAAGAAATCGACGACCTTCTCACTACATTCGAGCGAAACGGCATCGAGATTTACGAAGACCAGGCGTCCGCAAAGGCCGCGCGCGCGGTCGAAGTGTCCGCGGAGGCCGGCGACCGCGACGCCATCGTCAAGGATGATGCGCATTCCGATGAAGGCGGCAGCGATCTGGATTTGACGCCTGGCTCTCTCGAAAAAACGAACGACCCCGTGCGCATGTACTTGCGAGAGATGGGCACGGTACCGCTCCTCACGCGCGAAGGCGAAGTTACCATCGCGAAGCGCATAGAGCGCGGCCAACTTGTCGTGATGAAGTCCATCACGCGTTCGCCGATCGTGATCAAGGAATTGATCGCCGTCGGCGAGGATCTGCGCAAGGGCGCGCGGTCGATCAAAGAAATTGTGCAGTTTGACGACGAAGAGCTTACCGAAGAAAAAATCGCCAACAAGACGAAGCAGACTCTCAAGTACATCGACAAGATCGCGAAGCTCTACGATTTGGCGCTGAAACAAGCTGAGAAGCTCGATAACACGGCGAAAGCGAAGAAGCGGCCGTATATCAAGGCGAAGTGGGCCGTGGCCCGGACGCGCGTCGAGATTTCGCTTGAGATTCGCGGCATCGATTTCAACCCCTTCGAGAAGAAGCGCCTCATCGACAAGATGCGCGGCACGGTCGAGCGCCTGCAATCGCTCGAGCGCGAAGCGGGCCGGCTGGAGCGCCGCGTGGACGCCGCCAAAGGCGACGTCGCCGCCGAAGCGCGTAAGGAACTGCGCACGCGCCGGACCGAACTGAAAGACATTGAAGACGCCAGCGAAGTCGGGCTGACTGAACTGAAGCGCACGCTCACCTTTATTCACCGCGGCGAAGCCGAAGCCGAACAGGCAAAGAAAGAATTGATCGAAGCCAACCTCCGGTTGGTCGTTTCAATCGCGAAAAAATATACCAACCGCGGCTTGCAGTTTCTCGACCTGATTCAGGACGGCAACATCGGCTTGATGAAGGCCGTGGACAAGTTCGAGTGGCGCCGCGGATACAAGTTTTCGACGTATGCGACCTGGTGGATCCGCCAAGCCATCACCCGCGCCATTGCCGACCAGGCGCGCACGATCCGTATTCCGGTGCACATGATCGAAACGATCAACAAACTTGTGCGCACCAGCCGGCAGTTGGTGCAGGAGCTTGGCCGCGAACCAACCAGCGAAGAAATTGCCAAGCGCATGGACATCCCGGTGTCCAAGGTGCGCAAGATTTTGAAGATTGCGCAAGAGCCGATTTCTCTCGAAACGCCGATTGGCGAAGAAGAAGATTCGCACCTCGGGGATTTCATCGAGGACAAGGCCGTAGTTTCGCCGTCCGACGCGGTTATCAACCTGAATTTGAAGGAACAGACCTCTTCCGTGTTGAAGACGCTCACGCCGCGCGAAGAAAAAGTCATCAAGATGCGTTTCGGGCTCGACGATGGCAGCGAGCACACGCTCGAAGAAGTCGGGCAATCGTTCGCCGTGACGCGCGAGCGCATCCGCCAAATCGAAGCGAAAGCGCTGCGCAAGCTGCGCCATCCGTCCCGTTCGCGCAAACTGCGCGCCTTCCTGGAAGGCCCTTCGCGCGACTATTTATAGAAAGCGCGGAAACTCGAGAAACGAAATTCGGCACTTGAGGAACGCAACGCCCCGATTTTTTCGGGGCGTTTTTATTTTGGCGTGAAGCTGTCGCGCGGGACTCGGGAGAAGCGGGTGAGTATGCGGATCGACGAGGAGATCGCAAAGATAAGAAAACCTGCGAGGAAACAGAGAAGCAGCACGGCGCCCGCCGGGCCGCTCGGATGCAGATTCTGCCCGATGGCGTAGTTGACGGCGGTAGTGGCGACCAGAAGCAGGGCACAGCCGAACCAGGCGAAATAGCGGTTCAGGAAGGCCAGTGTTTCGTCTCGGCGCTCTGCTGCCAGCCAATACTCTTTGTGAGGAAGGTTGATCATCGGCGTCGGTATTTTGGAAAAGATGGCTGGAATTCCAAATGTCAAGAAGCCGGCAATGACAACGGCTCCGGCGAAAAACTCGAAGAAGAGAGACTTTGGCTGCCAGCCGTTGGCGACCCCGCGCGCATTAAAATGAGAAGCGACCACGTCCGGCAATTGCGCGTAAATCGACCAGAAGTAGATGCCAGCCAAGGCTGTCACGATCACGAATATGTTTCTCGGTAGCCGCGAATTCAAGTTGGTGTCTCCGCTCCTTAATCAAGCCTAACCGAGGGAGTCCGGCTCGGCGGGAAAATCCTGGCAGAAATTTCGAACCAGTTAGCTCAAAGATGCGCGTTTCGCCCAGCCGTATCACGTATTAGAATGTTCAGTTAGCCCCTCCGATCGAGGATCCATGAAGAAGCGAACAAAGATAGCCGCGGTCGTGCTCGTTTTGCTTTTGGCCGCTGCCGTGTACGGGCTGTATCGGACGGAAAAGCCCTTCCTGGCCATCCACGCCATCCTTGCGCCGCTGGGCATGGTCAAAGCGCAGAGCATGGTCGACCAGACGCCGCTGACCACGGCGCAGGCTTTGGCGCAGCTTCCGAATAGCCCCGGGGAACACCGCCTTGCGCAAGAAGCGCTGCGAATCGGCGACCACGAGGTCGATCTCACGTTTTCGGCCGCCCTCCGAGATGTAACCGAACACCCGCCGGTGCTAAGCGCAGAGGCGAAGAAGATTCAGGACCGCTTGACGCGGCACCAGTCTGCCCTCGACGCCGAAACGGCGCGCGTGGCGCAACTGACCGCGGCCACGGCGAAAGCTACCGGCACGCGCAAGGATCAGCTCGACAACGAATTGAATCTTGCGAAGTCACAGGAAGAACTCGAACAAGACGAAGTCGACGACGCCAAGCAAGACTTGATTCGCGCCGGAGGCGATCCGCAGGCGCGCATTTTGGCTCTCGAGCAGGAACACGAAGCGAGTTCCCACAATGCCGCCGCGGCTCCCCCGGTCGCCGCCACGGTGGCTGGCCGCGGGCTGATTAGCCTCTATGAGCAGTGGTCCGCGCTGCGCCAGAAGGAGCAGCAGTTGGCTTCGGCGAAGCAGGCCGCGGTATCGGCCGCATCATCCATCGCCGCTTTGCACGACGCGCTCGAATCGAAAGTCAACGCGGAAAATACGGGGACCTCGGCAAGCTCTGGAGGGCCCGCCTCAGGGCAAGCGACCCCGGTGCGGACGGTCCAATCCAAGTTAAGCGCCGACGACGCTGCGCAGCTCGTCAGCGCCACCAGGCGGCGCGCGGGCGATCGGATCGCATTAACCACTTACGACAAACGAATCGACGACGAGAAGCAGCTGGCGCAAACCTACCAAAACTGGCAAATGCTCGTCGAAGCGAAACAGTGGGCCGTCATTCACCGTGCGCTGATCGATTTCGTGGTGATCCTCGGCATCGCTCTCGTCGCCCTGTTCTTCGACGAGTGGTTTGAACGCCTCTTGGCGAAGACTTCTCTCGACCGCAGACAAGTTGAAACGCTGCGGACGGTAACTCGCGTGTCGCTGCAAGTCCTCGCCGTCCTTCTTATTCTCCTAGTGATTTTCGGAATGCCGAGCCAACTCGGAACGTTCCTGGGATTGGCTGGCGCGGGCCTGACCGTTGCGCTCAAAGATTTCATCGTCGGATTTCTGGGATGGTTCGTGCTGATGGGAAAGAATGGAATCCGGCTGGGCGATTGGGTGGAGATCAACGGAGTAACCGGCGAAGTCGTCGAGCTGGGCATGTTTCATACCGTGCTGCTGGAGACGGGCAACTGGACGGACTCGGGGCATCCCACGGGGCGCCGCGTGACATTCACCAACAGCTACGCGATCGAAGGGCATTATTTCAACTTTTCAACTTCCGGACAGTGGCTTTGGGACGAACTGCAAGTGGTGTTGCCCGCCGGGCGGGATCCTTACCCCATCGTAGATGCCATCCAGAAGATCGTGCTGGAAGCGACGGGGGAGACCGCGAAACAAGCCGAGAAAGAATGGCAAGGAGTCGCGCGCTCGAAGGATACCGAGCACACCTTGACCGCGGCGCCAGCCATCAACGTGAAGCCAGTCGTCGGCGGCGTGGAAATCGCCGTGCGATATATCACTCGCGCCAACGAGCGCTACCAACTGCGCGCAAAGTTAAATCAGGCAGCCGTCGATTTGCTGGCGCAGGACGGTGTTCCGCAGACGGCCGATAAGGCGGCGCTCGTGTCAAAACCCGCATAAAGATATTCCCTTCAACCCGCGAGGCGATATGCGCGACGTCAGTAGTCGACAGCCAAGTGCCAGCGGACGGCGGCCTGATTCGCGGCCTCCAACACACGCTCGAACTCTTTCAGGTTACTTATTGTCAGGTCTGATTCCGACGGCTCGAGCTTTTCGAGATGGCTAACGAGCCCTCTCACAGTATTTAATCCCTCCTCAGCGCTAAACCATCTTTCCGCGGGAAGTGTGATGCCCATACTTTCGACGCTCTCTCCGTGACCGTTCAGAAACGAGTTGACTTCTGACCGGCTCACACTAAAAAAAGTGAGCAAAGGCACGACGCCGATCTTTCTTGCCACGCTCTCAAGAAAGCCGCTCTTCTTGGCGAGGAGCTTACCGTTGACATGAATATCGAGGTTGGGAATGTTTTTCTCGAGGACGATGCAAAAGGACGGCATGGGGCCTCCGAACGAGCAGGGCTTCAGATACTACCTCATGAGCTGGCGGGCGCGGGAGGCGGAAAGAGTTGCGCCCGTATAAAGAAGGGCGAGAAGCGCATAGCCCGCAACCAAACCGGCGCTTTGCGCTATGATCCCGAGAGAAAAGCTCATGAAAAGTTGCACCACTGTCGTGAGGATGGCCATCGCGGATTGCGTGCGTCCCATGAAGTGGCGCGGGACGATGGCCATGAGCCCGGACTGTGCCGTGACCCCGCCAACGGCGCGGCAGAGTCCGAAAATAACTTGTAACGTTACGGCGCCCGTGAGAAACGCGACGAAGGGTGTCGCGATATGGCCGATGGCAAGAACGGCGCACGCCGCAACATAGAGAGGCATGCGCGCCGAGCTGCGAAGCTGGCTGGCGATGAGGCCGCCGGTGATCGCGCCGATGGCCCAGCCTGCTTCGAGAAAGCCAAGGCCGCGCGCGCCAGCATGCAGAATGTCGTTCACCAGGGCGACGAGGACGACGTTGGCGCTGACAACGCCTGCCATCATGATGGCGTGAGTGACGCCCAGCGAACGCACGAGCGGCTCTTTCTTCAGGTAAGCGAAACCCTCCTTGAGGTCGGCATAGACCGCGAGCGAGAGGCCCGCTTCGGCGACTTCGGGATTTTCCCCGGACTCCAAAGCTTCCGCGGTGGCTTCCGTTGCCTCGGAATATTCGCGCGGATATTTCAGATGGTCGCGCGGCGAGACGTAACCGCTGCGGGTGCGGTAGAGGCAAAACGCGGAAACGAGGTAGGTGAGGCCGTCGATGCAAAGAATGCCCGCGATGCCGGCGCGGTCATAGAGGAAGCCAACCAAGGCGCCGGCGATGAGCATCCCGCTTTGCACGCCAATGAGCACCGCGGCGTTTGCGCCGGTGAACTGGCTCGCCGGGATCACTTCCTGGACAAGGGCGTTGACGGTGGCCCAGTACATCGCGGAACCCGTGCCGGTAATCAGCGTCATGGCGTACAGATGCCAGAGATGCAGATCGCCGCTCCATGCGATATAAGCGGTGGCGAGGACAAAGAAGCCGCGGGCGAGATCCAACACCACGCCGAGATAACGGCGATCGAAGCGGTCGATCAGCACGCCGCCGAGAAACGGAATGAAAAGTCCGGGCAGCGTCACAACGATGACTTGCAGGCTGACTTTTACGGTGGAATGCGTGGCGGCCATGATGTACCAGCTCACGCCGACGAAGTTCATGCCGCTGCCGAAGAGCGACACAAACATGGCCACGAAGAAATAGCGGAAGCCGCGCTGGGCCCAGATCAGCTTCCAATCCACGCGGTGTGTGATTGCGGCCGTTGACATACGGCATTTTAGCTTACTATCGCAGTCCTTCCAGCGAACGCTAATCCCCGTTGTAATGTGTCCAAGACACACGAACGCAGTTTCGCGTTTCGAGTTCCGAAATTCAGCACTAAGATGGCTGCGCGACCGCTCTTCTCGATCTACGTGGATTGACGGTGGAGTTGCCTACTCCTGCTGGGTGGATACGGCCGGTGAATGAGGTGTCGCTAAGGATTGATGCGGGCGAAGCGCTGGGACTTGTCGGCGAATCGGGCAGCGGCAAGACCATGCTCTCGCTGGCGCTGGTTGGGTTGTTACCGCCGGGAGCACACGTCAGCGGCGAAGCGTTTCTCACCGTGGATGGAACTTCCAGGAACCTGACGGTGCAGAGCGAACGAGCGCAGGGTTTTGGGGGGATTTTTTTGCCAGACTCGGGTATGGATTCTTGAGAATCCCCTGGCGGTCAGATGGGCTAGTTGGCGGGAAAAGCGGGAGCAGGGCTGCCGCACTCGATAGGGCTGACAATGCGGCCTCGTTCAGGCTAGAATCCCGGTCATCGAAATCTTTGAAGTGGTCCCAGCGTAGTCAGTTAGCAGAGAACGATTCGCAACCTCGTGGTGGAGGATTATCCGATGGCAACGACAACGGCGGTTTCCCCGGCGGCGCCTGAGCCGCAGTCCCAGATGAGCGCAATCAGCCGAATGTTCGGCGTGCTCTTTTCGCCGCAGAAGACGTTTGAAGATATTGTCAGGAAGCCCAGCTGGTTGATTCCGATTGTCGTGCTAACCATCCTGAGCATTGGGGTGAGCTTCGCACTGATCCACCGCGTCAACTGGAGGGACTACATCAGCCAGCAGATTGAGAAGAGCCCCCAGGCTGCCCAACTATCGCCCGAGCAGAAGGAGCAACGTATCGACGTGGGCGTGAAGTTCACTGTGCCGTTTACCTACGCGATTGGCACGTGCGGACCGATTCTAGCCGCGCTCATCTTTGCGCTTGTATTTTGGGGAGCGTATTCGCTGCTTGGCGGGGCGAGCACGAATTTTTCGACGGCATTTGGGATCACCGCACATGCGCTGATGACCGGGCTGGTGAGCAGTCCGCTGCTGATACTGATTTTGTATTTGAAAGACCCGAGCACGATCGACGTGGAAAATCCAATTGCCTCGAATTTGGCGGCCATCTTGCCGGACGATTCGGCGAAATGGCTGGTGGCGCTCTGCAAGTCGTTTGACGTGTTTACGTTCTGGACTTTGATCCTTCTGGCGATCGGGTTTGCAGCGACTAGCCCGAAGAAGCTGAAGGGCGCGAAGCCATACGTCATCGCTTTCAGCGTGTGGGCGGCATTCGTAGTTATCAGGGTGGGATTCGCGTTCATCTTCTCCTGATACACTCGAAGGGTGAATTTTTCTTTTGAAGTAGCCAAGACGGATCCGACCGGGGCGCGGCGCGGAGTGTTGAATACGCCGCACGG
>JBARBE010000035.1:0-11259 GCA_049792735.1 Candidatus Acidiferrum sp. | reverse complement strand
ACGTATATTCAACGTCCCCGCTCGCGGGAATCGGCACCGCCTTAGGCATTTTCAAAATCAAGTCCGGCTGCGGAATGCTCCAACTCTCCGCCCAATGCCGCGGCGGCGGCGCATCGTGCGGGTTCCCTGCAGGCGCTCCAGCCGCGGCCCAAGCTGCAAGCACAGCGATTTGTTCCGCCGTAAGCGAAGGATCATTAGAAAAGTGCCCGATGCGCGGATCGGCAAACCACGGCGGCATCGACCTGTTTTTCGCCGCCGCCGTAATCGCCGCCGCATACGGCCGCGTCTGCTCATAGGTTTCTAAGCGCATCGGCGCAATGCCTTCGGCACGATGGCAAAGCTGACAGCGTTCCTGCAGAATCGGCAGGACATCGCGATAAAATGTTGGCGCGCCCGCCGCGGGCGTTTGCTCTGTGGCGATTGCCGCAGGCGCCAGCTCAGTCCCGGGGTCGAGAGCGCCCGCCAACACAAAAGCCATCGCCAGAAAAAACACAGAGCTCCGCTTTCGAGGTGCGTTAAGTTTGATCATCCCTAGGGTTCGATGATACGCGCATCGCCGCGGTTTCCCGCGGGCTCACCCCCGCGGAGCGCGCCAGCTACCACATGGTCGGCGCTATGTACGGAAAGCGCCGAGGGCGACCGCCAAGAACCGAAGGCGCGGTTTTCTGGATGACGCTGTGGTTTTTTCTGTGAAAAGCGCGCAGCGGAAGCCTCGTAATCGGTCTGCCGCGGCGGCAGAATCGTCCGCAAAACATCCCAGACGTTCACATTACTCAAAAATTGGATTTGCTACCGGGCCTCTGCTCGCAGTCTGTCGAGAAGGATTGACCGCATCGCTGACTGCTCCTTGTGGAGGCGCCTTCCTCAATTCTTCAAGTTGGATCTGCACTTTCGCCCACACTTTTGGTTTGCGCTTGATCGTGTAAGGCGCATTCGGATCGGCGAAGAATCCCAGGAGTTCGGCCCGAACCCCAAGCGAGGCGCCGCTAAAGTTCTGCTTTGCCAGTGCGTCGAGCAGCTCTGCTTGCGTCTCATCGTTGAGCCAATACTTTCCGGGACCCGCTGCTTCGCCGATGTCAAAATTGTCATTGGGAAGTTTCAGTTGGCCGGCGCTTTGCTCCTCGAGCAGCTTCTGATAGCGCTGCAAGCTCGCATCGAAGCTGGCTTCGAAAAGCCGTTCCGCCTCGGGCGTAGGCGTCCGCAGTTCCAGCACCTTGAGCGGACCTATCTTCGGCAGAATCCTCGTAAGAAAGGCGAGAAACCTTTCCCAAAAAGTGGGCCGCTCATATACGTTCCCCCAGTTTTTTTGGTAACTCGCACGCGAAAGATTGTAGAGGAACTTTCTTTTCGTCATCCCGGGCTCGTCCTTGACGATCTGATCTTTCTTCAGGCTCCAGGCAATGCGCGTTGCCTTCGGGAGAAGCTGGCTCACATCATACCGGTAGGAACCGAGCACTTTATCTTCGTTCGTGAGCACGCTCTTGAGATCCAAGCCATAGGTTTCCTGAAACGCTTGTTGCAGGAGAGGCACGGCAACTCCAAAGCCGATGAAGTCGTGATAACTCGTGGGCGCGTAGCGTCCCTGCGCTACTTCCAGAACGTCGAATCCAAATTCCGTCTTCACGTGCGCCAGTGGATTTTCTTCATACGTAATCACGTCGCCGTACTTCTTTTTCAAATGGGGGTATAGCAGGGGAACCGAGCGATTCACCGCGATCTGGTGGCCGTCGTTGTCCGCGGCATAGTGAGAGAGCGCCCCGAGAGCAAAAGCGTAGCCGTCGAGATCCTTGGCATCGCAAAGCAGCGCCACGATAAAATCTCCGCTCCGCACGTAGTGCGTCAAGTTGCTGAAGAACTTATTTCCGTGTGGGTAATAACCCATGTCCTGGATGATGGCGCCGCCATACGCATACCCGTGCGCTTCCTTCATTTCTTCCTTCGTAGCCTGGGGAAATCGCTTCAAGAGCAGCGGCCGTATGCTGGTGTCCCATGCGCTGTCGACGATGGCCTCATGCGCCAGCACGGCGTAAGCGGCGGTCTGCGCGGGCCAGCCAAGCGACAATGTCACCAGCAGCGCTAGCGCGCAAGCTCTCGCCAGCCATATTTTGCCTCCGCCGCGCCGCATTTGACCCATCGTTGCCGCCCCCTTGGCCTCCGTCCAATTATCGATTCTGAATATTATGCTACACCATCGGTTCTTGATTAGACCGTCTTGCCGCACGTCCGGGAAAGTGTTCGTGATCGAGACTCGGCCGCCGCTTGGGCGAAACGGGAGTACTATTATTCCCGCAACGGCAACCTGTGAATGGGGGGAACGATGCTGCTACGCGATCTGGCATTCGCAGGCCGGGCACTTCGCAAGAGCCCCGTTTTCGCTCTCACCGCCGCGCTCACCATCGCTCTGGGCGTCGGCGCCAGCACCGCCATCTTCAGCGTCACCAACGCTGTGCTCCTGCGCCCGCTGCCGTACAAAAATCCAGATGAGCTCGTCATTCTTCCCAGCGATATGCGCAAGCGCGCCGTCAAGGACTTCCCCTTTTCCAACGCAGACTTTATCGACCTGCGCGAAGGGACGAAGGACGATTTCCAGGGCCTCGCTGGCGTCTTCACTTTCCCCATTACCTTGACCGGCGACGACGGCACGCCCGAGCAAGTCCACTTCGGTATAGTCACCACGAACTATTTCCGCCTCGTCGGTGCCAGAATCCTCTTCGGCCGCGATTTCTCCGACGAAGACGGCCAGCCCCAACCGCCTCCGCCCGCGACGGGAACCCAGTCGGCGCCAACCACTCCCCCCCTGCCCATCATGGCCATCATCAGTTACGAATATTTCCAGCGCCGCTTCGGCTCGAATCCCTCCGCCATCGGACAGTCCTTAAACCATGGGAAGCCTTTCAGCCCGCGAATCATCGGCGTGCTCGCGCCCCATTTTCAAATCTACTTCCCGCCCTCCGCCGATCTCGAAGCCGCGCCCGAAGTCTGGATCGCCAATCGTCTCGGCTACGACGCCGCGAATCGAAATTCCGTCTCCATGCGCGTCATTGGCAGATTGAAGCCCGGCATCTCCATCGGCCGCGCGCAAGCTGCGGCTGATCAAGTTGCCGCCGAGGAGCGCAAGAATTTCTCCATCCTCAACACCGCCGGCTACGCCATCCGCGTTGAGCCCATGCGCAAACATCTCGTTTCCGAAGTCCGACCCGCCATTCTCGCGCTCATGGGCTCGGTTATTTTTCTCTTGCTCATCGCCTGCGCCAACGTGGCCAATCTTTTGTTGGTGCGTGCATCTTTGCGCCAGCGCGAACTCGCCATTCGCACCGCTCTCGGCGCCAGCCGCTGGGATCTCGCCCGCCAAATCCTCGCCGAAGCTGTGCTTCTCGCGGCCATCGGCGCCCTGGGCGGCCTCGGCCTTGCCTGGTTCGGAATTCACGAGCTCCTCGCCATCGCTCCGGCGCATCTTCCGCGCCTCGAAACAATTCGCATCGATTCCACCGTTCTAATTTTCACAATCGTATCGAGCCTCCTGGCCGCCGCAATCTTCGGCCTCGCTCCTGCCTGGCGCGCCGCTCGTCCAGACGTCATGATCGTCCTCCGAGGAGCCAGCCGTAGCGAAGGCCTCGCCGGCGGCGGCCTCACGCGCAAAATCGTTGTCGGCCTGGAAGTCGCTCTCGCTTACGTCCTCCTCATCGGCTGTGGCCTCATGGTCCGCAGTTTTCTAGAGCTGCAGCACATCGATCCCGGCTACAATCCGCACGGCCTCCTCACCTTTCAAGTTCAGTCCGATCGCTTTCTCCAAAAGCCCGAAGAGCGCGCCGTCGCCACTCGCCAGCTCGAAGATCGCCTCCGCGCCATCCCCGGCGTCCACAGCGTCACCGCCTCCGATCCGTTTCCGCTCACCGGCGGCTACAGCCCCATTCGCTGGGGCACCGAAGAAGCGCTCTCCGACGCCAGCAAATACAAAGCCGTCGATCCAATCATCGTGCTTCCCGGCTACTTCGAAACCATGCACACGCCTCTTCTCGAGGGCCGCGCCTTCACCGACGACGACAACCAGCCCGGCCGCACCTACGCCATCGTCGATAAAACTCTGGCGGGTCTCGCTTATCCCGGCCAATCCATCGTCGGCAAGCGCATCCTGATCCGCATTCAGACTCCCGAACCCGTCTGGGTCGAAATCATTGGCGTCGTTGCCCACCAGCGCGGCGTATCCCTAACCGACCCCGGCCGCGAGCAAGTCTATTTTCCCGACGCCTACATCGGTTCCGGCGCCACCGACCGCTGGGCCCTCCGGACCGACGGCGATCCCTCTAACTACGCCAACGACGTTCGCGCTTCCCTCAAAGCTTTCGATCCGCACCTCTTGATCACCGACCTCCAGCCCATGGATGCCCTGATTGACAAAGCCCAAGCCGGCACGCGCTTCTCCTTGCTCCTCATCGGAACGTTCGCAGTCATTGCCGCGCTCCTCGCCGGCGTCGGGCTTTACGGCGTCCTCGCCACCGTCGTCCGCCAGCGCACCGCCGAAATCGGCATTCGCATGGCCCTCGGCGCTCAACCCACCAACATCTTCCAACTCGTCGTTGGTCAGGGGCTTCGCCTCACCATCATCGGCGTCGCTGCCGGTCTCTTCGCCGCGTACGCCGTCACCCGCGAAATGGCTTCCATGCTCGTCGGCATCAAAGCCACCGACCCCGCCACCTTTATCGCCATGGCCGTCCTTTTTGTCATCATCGCAACCGTCGCAGCCTGGCTGCCCGCCCGCCGAGCCGCTGGCCTCGATCCTGTCGTTGCCCTTCGCGACGAGTAACCCACCGGCACGAATGCCGCCCCAGCGTTTGCCAAAGCGGCATCCGCCGAAACAGGCAGCCCGCACTGTCTTCGAAAGTCGTTCGTTTTCAGGGTGTAACTTCAGGAACGGAGACCGTCATTTTGCGCGGTGAAATTCCACATACTCGCGGCCGTGGTAAAGCCGGTAAGTCCCATCCACCGGCCCTGCCCTAAACTGCAGCGGCACCGGCCGCCGTATCTCCGTATCTCTCGTTGCGCCGGCCTGCAGAACGTCGTGCGCCCCGATGTCCATCGCCACAAACTTATTGCCTTCCAGGAAGCCGATACCATACGCCCCGGGCTTCAGCGTTTCCCCGCCGATTTCGATCGGCACTTCATTAATCAGATACGCCTGATATTTTTCCTTTATGCCAGTCGCGTAACCGGAGCTGTCCACGAGCCCCGCGAGCACCAGAAACCCATCCGCATAGCGAACGCCGCCTGTGTTGCGATCCTGCACCGATGCCACCTGCCCGCGAAAGAACACATTCTCAGGCAGCAGCTTTTTGCCCACCTCATCAGCCGTCAAAATAGCTTCCTTCCGCGAAGCCGAATTTGCCCCCGTCTGCGGACGAGCAAACGAGACTCCCACGCCGGCCAAAAACAAGGCTGCCAGCATCGAACTGCACGCGCGAAACTTCATGGCACTCTCCTTAGTCGAGTCAACAGATTAGCAAAACCAGTGATCATGAGAGCCGGACAATCTTTCGCGCAGCCTCCAGCCCTCTCCGAATCGATGTTGCATTGCAGAGCGCTGCATTGTCCAATTTATCGCGGAATCGCCGCAGTGACTCAGGTCACCGCCGTGCCTGGCCTAAATTACGCGAGAGGCTTGTGCCGGCTGTCGTCCCGACCGTGCCGGCTCATCGCCGTGACCGGGCCTGGGACTCAAAGGAGGGTTCTGTCAGATTGCGCGAGCAACAAGCGCTGCTGCGGTGGTCGGCCTGGAACGGACCGCCTGTTCCTGCGGCGCGACGGCGAAGCGGCTTGCCGGGTTTTGCGATTGGCAGGTTGTTCGCTCAGCGCTTCGGCGGCATGGGCCGCCACATTGGTCAGAACTAGATCGGCTGCTGCGCTAGCCAGGAACACTCGGGCTGCAATTTTGTCGACAGGCGCGTCACAGACTTGATCGAGTGCGGAAAGAAGTTCAGCCACACTGCTGAAATGATGTTCTCGTAAGTCGAGAATGTCAGCCGCGATGCCCATAATTCTTACCTCGGATTGCGCACAGCATATCATTCCAATGGCATCTTGCACCTGTACGATAGGACAGGTGCTTCAAAGCGGCGTCATTTCGAGATAGTCAGTGCTCTTCAGCTTTTCAGTTGAGCCGGCTCAAGTCCAGCCCAGTGCAGGTACGGGTGAATGCTTTTTGCGTGCTGAGCTCCCAATATTAAGGAAACGCTTCTCCTGACATCTCCCCAATCCCGCGCTATAATCAGCCCACTCGACACTCTTGTCGACATCGGCGTCTTCGCCGAGAAGGAGGTGATCCAGTGAGGTACGGATTACGTTGACGTAGTTAAGGAGGCGCTTGTGAACTTCCCGAGCGCCTCCCCTTTTCTCCTGCCTGTCCGAATTCTTCTGATTCGAATAATTTATTCAGCGGCATATCTTGAATCGGCGCCTCAGTAACGCCCCAGGCTTACAAGTGGTCACGCCTCGCCAGTCGCCCCGCGCCAGGCGGCTCGAGTACTCCGCTCGAGGCCTCTCGCCGACTCCCGCCGCGTCACGATATGCTCGCCGACGATCGGGTTTCCCTCCCCACAGGTAGTGGAACAGTTTCCGGTTAGCCTGTAATCCGTCCAGACTCGCTGCTTAGCGCGAAGGTCACTTCCTGCAAGCCGACTTCCCGTTACCTATCGTTGCTCCTTGAATGAACCGGCGCCACAGAACCATTTGGATAATCGGCCGCACTTTGCGGCAAAGTACGGCTCCGGTATAAGCCTACGTGGTTAACACATCCGTTTTAGAAGCTAACCGCGGCGGAGATCTGGAGTGTGTATCCTTGATAGGTAGATCTGCACTCGAATTCGTGAAAATACTTGAGACCGATGCTGACCTTCCGCTCCGGCAGGATTGCGTTGGCCGCGAATCCGAGAGCGTTGACTTTGTAGTGCGCGGCTGCCTGTTCCGGCGTAACGGTGGGGCCCTGTTTATCAGTCGTCTGCCACTGGCCGTAGCCCACCAACCCAAGCTGCAAGCGCAAGCCAGGTTGAAGGGGAAAGGTCTGGGTTAGCGAATAGTCGAGGTTAAGAGTCTGGCCGGGGTGGACCAGCGTGCCCTCTTGGGTGCCATGGAATTCATACATCTCGAAGGCAGACAAGGCTGTGGCTTTGCTCGGACCCAAATATATTGTCTGCCCACTCGCAACAACGGAAGTCCAGTAACCTGATCCGACATTCGTGTTGGCACCCGCGGTAAATCTTCCGGTGGGCGCCAGGAACCCATAGATTGCGCGAATGGCAACGCGCTTTTTGCGCCAGCCGAGAATTAACGGTTGATAGTAGGAATCCGCAAATCCACCGCCGGCGCTGAGAGTGCCGTTGAGATCCGAAGTGAGCGAGTTGTTGGCAATTGGAAGGGTAGCGGATGCCGAGAATACCGCCCCACCCAGGAAACCAATCTTCTTTTGGCTCACCCAGACGAAACTGTTCAAATCCATCATGATCGAGTTCTGGCCAGTAGCCAGTATTTCGCCGTCGGGACCCTTTTCTTCATCGCGTGAGAAAAAAACAAAAAGGTTTGAGTAGGTAATTCCCGCTTCTGGTGTCACTCCAGAGTTGGTGGCATTCATGCCTACAGGGTAGACGCCTCTGACTTGGGCTTGAGCGGGAGTCCAGACAATGAAGCTAGCAACCGCAACGAGGGCAACCACAGCAAAGAAACGAAATGACGAGTCTGCTTTCATCAACGTTTCACAGTTCTGTTGTTTCAAATCTGGGACACTCTGCGGTCCTGAATCTGTAGTGTTCTAAGCTGGAGTTTCCGCGCCGCGAGTTCCTAAGAAGCGCGCCAGCGGCATTAGAATAAGCAGCCCAACAACGGCAACGACGACAATCATGACCAGTACCTTTGGGTCGTCGAAGTCCTTGCCGCCAACCACAAGTGCTGCGGCAATATTGCGCTGTGCAGTCGCTAACGCCAGCACGCCCTTTGTCCCAAGGCCCGGACCGCCGAGGAGCCACCCGATTCCAGCACCGGCGAAAAGAAAGAGGATACTCGCCAAAATGCCGCGTGTTCCGAACAAGGAGATTACGTTTTGAATGTTCGTGACCAAGAGCAGTGCGATCAGGAGTACCAGGCTAAGAGTAGAGATTCGGTTAAGCGGCGCGCGCAGTTTTTCGGCAATACTTCCGAACCGGGCGTTCACTGCAAGCCCGGCACCCAGTGGAAGCAACATGAGAAGGACCAGCGAGCGTGCTATTTTCATCGGGTCGACCGAAACGCCCTTCAAAAGCAGGGGCAGGACGAGAGGCATGTAGGCCACGGTCAAGACCATGAGTAGCACCATCAATCCCACGGCAAAGGCAAGGTTGCCCTTGGCGATTCCTGCCAGCTTGGGAAGGAATGGCGCGCCGGCAGCTGCGCCTAGCAAGAGCAGGGCGATGCCGAGCGGCTGGTCAAGCCTGAGAAGTCTGGCGATGGCTAATGCCCCCGCTGGCATCAGCACAAAATTGGCGAGCAATGCGAGAAAAACAAGTTTTCCATTGCGCAGAGGAGCCACAATCTGCCGGATGGTGAGACTCAAACCAACCGCCAGCATACTTGAAACTACAAAAGCGAGCATCGTGATCGGGACTGCCTTACTCAGGAGTTCCATTCAACCTTTCCCGTGTGCTGCTTGTGCACTTCGCGTTTCGGATCAAGCGACAGCCTGAGTTTTCTTTGCTGGCATCCCGCTGGCAAGTGGTGTCGTTGCCAGGTTCTTCCAAAAGGTCTCCAACGACTCGACGCCGCCGAACAACGTAGTAAATATCGTCGAGTCCGCCAGTAAGATGTGTCCCGCGCGTTGTGTATCAGGGGGCATCCAGATAAACGAGTTGAACTCGGTGTTGCCCGCCTGGGTGAAGGGATGCGGCCGCTCCAGATCAATCGGTTGGCGTGTAAGCACGTGGACGGACTTTGTGTCATCGGTAGTCAGCGCGTAATGCGGCAGGTGAGGATGAAAATTAAATGTGGTAACCCCGTTGAGGAGGCCAAGCTTATCCAGGTCTTTATTGATTGTCAGCGGCGCAATTTGTTTTGTGCCTTTGACGATGGCCGGGCGAAGTCCGAATTGATTTATCACCGGCACCCCAAGTGCTTTCATCATCGAACGCGTGTATTGTCCGAAGCGCTGCTGGCGAGGGACGAGCGCATCCCCGTGGTGCGTATATTCCAGTTGGCGCTGCTGCAGATCATCTGTAAATCCCACATCGTGATGGGGCCCAAGCAGAAGGCAAGTTCCTTCTCGTTGCAGCCACTTGCGGACCGCCTCGGTCTCCTCGGAGGCCGCCTCTTGCTCTGATACAAGGTGATCGAGACCAAACACCATGAGCGTGTCCGTGTCCGCGAGGATTCGTTCGTCTATCGGAAGCTTGTATCCGGCCTGGTCGATTCGTTGAAATACTGCGACCGAATGTCCCGTGACTTCGCCTACGACGCTCTGGAAGGCAAGCGTTGAGCGATGGAACAGTTCCAGCGTCCCAGCAATTCCTTGCAGGAAATTTTTCTCGTTCCACTCCGTTCCCTCGTAGGCGGGCCAGGCGACTCTTCGGACCTCGGTCATGGTCGAGAAGCGATTGTCTAGTTCCGTGGTGTCCCGGTTGGATTCCCAGGGGTAACTCCAGGTCCAGTAGATGGAAACTCTGCGTTTGCCCGGAGTGTACTTGCGGGGTGCATGATTTTGGTTGTAAGTGCGTGGCGGTTGAGGAACGGAACTCATGATTGCCTACCTTTCTAGACTCTCCAATGACCTTTCTTTCAAAGACCGTCACTCAGCGACGTCAGGTATCGGAGCGCCCTTATACCCGGCAAAAAGAAGTAAGCGCCGCCTCGGATGGTGGTGAAAGCTGGTAGGCCCTTGATTTTTTTCCGAATGGGCCGCTTCGGGATCGTCATGTCAAAGCTGCCGTCCTGTGTACCAAAAATCGGATCGCGCTCGTTTCCCAGTTCGTGAAAGTTTGGGTCGTTCGCCCACACATTCATCGCAAATTCAAATTGGCGGACGAGGCTCGCACAGCCCACGAACGCGGCAATGCCGCGCTCTATGCCGTCGTCGGGGACACCTTCCGGCAGAGGCGGACCATAAGTCCCGCCTCGGCGGATCATCTTCCGCCGGTTCATGTTCACTGCGGTATCGCGCGGGTTCATGCGCCGGATGTGCGCACCGAGGGGACACCCGTAGCCGTGAGGGTCCGCGCTGGCGTAATTGAAATCATTGTTGCGCTGAGAATCCGCCGCGAGTTTCGGATCGTCTTTGTCCGGTGCGAGAACAAGCGGAGCGCCGCTCCGCCATCGCCCCATCAGCTTGGCAGCTATCAATTCCTGCTGTTCCGGTGTTTCGCCGTTGGCTTTAAGGAAATCGCGAAACGCGCCTACGTGCTCTTCCATTCTCAGATAGGCAGCATAGCTGCCATTGCGAGAAAGAATTTCCGGCTGCGGCATTCCGGCGGCAGAGCCTTCTTCGTCAGCATACCCAAGAAAAAATTCGCCTGGTTTGATCGGCGGGCCAGAACCGGGTGTCGGCTCCACTTCCGTTCCCTCGATGACCGGCTGCGAGAGCCGATCCCGATAGCCGAAGTGTTCGTGAGCGTAATCGAATGGGGGGATGGCTTCCAGATCCAGAGTTGACAGCACTTCGACCCCACCGCATTGCGCGATATACCGCTCGTGCTCCCCGCGACAGCGCTCACGTTCGGCGACGTCACGGGCAAACAGGACGACAATCGCATGCAGGTTAGGACTGGCCAGTCCTCCCACCCAGTGATGTGGATGATTAGCGCCTGTAGTGCCGAGGACTCCCGCCCGGGCCGCCATCCCCTGACGAAACTCTTCCGGGAAGGTGGCCAATGATGCTTCAGCTACTCCAAGGGTTTGCAAGCCGTTCCAGGTGAAGCCAACGGTCACCCACCTTGCGTCAAGTAGGCTGGATCCGACGGCACTTGCCGTGCCCACCTTGTCGATCAGGCCCGTCAGCCACCTTCGTCCATCTAAACCACTCTTGAACGCGAGAAACTCGTAGCGCGCTGCCCGCGCAGGCGGCCGCGACATCAAGAAATGCTGAATGTCGTCGAAATCAAGCGAAACAGGCTGATCGGTTCCTTTGGTCAAATCTTGTGAATTGCGATGCGATTGTTGCAAGAGGGACACGCCCTTCTCCCTAGTGAGTAGAACAAGAGGTTTGCTACTGCATCAGGTCGAGCATGTCGCCAAAGGCTGCCTTGAGCTTAA
>JBARBE010000034.1:0-64515 GCA_049792735.1 Candidatus Acidiferrum sp. | reverse complement strand
TCGTCGGAATCGAGAAGCTTGCGGAGGCCATCGCGAAAGATGGCGTGGTCGTCCGCGAGAAGTACGCGAATTTGCTGTTTAGTTTTGGCCATGTCAACCGAGCGGAACCTCGATAGTCAGTCGAGCGCCATGGCCGGGGTTTGACTCTACAGTCAACAGGCCCCCCACGGTTCGCGTACGCTCCTTGATGGAAATCGGACCCAGTCGCAGACGGTCGAGTTCATCCCCAGTAAACCGGCCGGCGAAACTGAAACCTTCGCCGTTGTCATCCACTACCAAAACGATGCGACTGTCGTCCTGCGTCAGTTTTACCACGACATGGGAAGCCTTCGCATGCTTTTTTATGTTGTTGAGTGCTTCACGGTAAATCTGGAAAATCTCGCGGCAGACGCGGTCGGGAGCGTGGAGGTCGGCGGATTCGATGATGATGTCGAGGGCCAGGGTGGATTCGTTGCGGTAACGCTCGGCGAAACCGTGCATTAAGTCGACGAGATCGGCGCTCTGGACGCGGAGTGGGCGGAGGTCGGTAACCATGCGGCGGAGCTCGCCGGACTCGTTTTTGACGGTTTGCTGGAGGTTGCCGAGGCTGGCTTCGGCCTGGTCGGGGGAGGAGGAAACTTTGCGGCGGAGAACATCGAGCTGGATTTCGATGCTGAGGAGGGTCTGGAGAATGCCGTCGTGGAGGTCGCGGGAGATGCGGCTGCGCTCGCCCTCGATGGCGCGGGCGCGGAGATGCCGAAGGAGGAAGACGTTTTCGAGCGAGGGGCCGACGTGGCGGGCGATGCGCTCAAGCCAGGCGAGGTCGGGGCGCTCGAAAGGCTTGCGGGCGTTGATGAGGAAGAGGCGGCCGGCGGGCTGGCCACTCTGGTCGAATGCCACGGACATCATGGAGCGCATATTGAGCTCCTGCTGGGTGGGGCCTGGGAGGCGCGGGAGGGTGTTGAGGCGGCGCCCATCGCGGCGGTCCCAGCCAAAGCCGCTGCCGGGGCCTTCGAGGTTGTTCCAGCAGACGGTGGCATCCATGTCGTCGAGGAGAAAACCGTCGGCGCGGGCAAGGGAATAGCTTTCGGGGATGAGGCGCTCGCTTTCGCCAGTTTTGAGGCGCCAGAGGTAGATACGCTCGAGGTCGGTGTCGCGATAGGCTAGCAGGGCGGATTCGACCTGGAAGGCGCGGGCGAGTTCGTCCAGCATGAGGCGGAGAGACTCGGCGAGGCCCTGGTCGACTTGGAGAGTTGCGGTGATGCGGGAGAAGAAGTCGTTTTGCGAGGCGAAATGGCGGCTGCGGTCGGCCAGGAAGGCGAGGGCGGCGCCGCCAGCGAATGTGCCGCCGACGAGGCCCATCCAGGCGATGACGCGCATCCAGCCGATTTCGCCTTTAACGGCGGTGAGCAGGACGAGGATGAGCGCGAGGGCGCCGGCTAGAGGGAAGGCCGCGCGGAGTCCCCAACGCATGCCAGCGACCCAGCAGATGAATAAATAAGGAAACCAGACGGGGACAGAAGAGGGGCTGATGTACATGAAAAAGCCGAGGGCGAGCAGGTCGCAGGCGATGGGCAGATGCCAGGCGCGTTTGCGGAGGAAACGCTCGAGGGGAATGACGGAGAGAGAGACGATCAGGTAAGCGATGAGGAACAAGATCGAGCGCTTGGCTTCCTGGGGATTCGGGTGCTGAAGCAACGCGAGAAGAGAAAGCAAAACAACAATCGGGCGCGCGTAGACGATTTGCCGCTCGAGATGGCGGCGATCCGTTTCGTGGGGGCTCATGCGCGGGGACGCGATTCCTCTGGAATAGTCTAGCAAGACGCGGAGGAGGCGCGAGTCGGCGTATCCGGATTGCAACGATTTAGGCAATGCAAGGAATGCGAGCCCGCGACGGAGAGCGAAACGTCATGGTTTACTGATGCGATTGGGCTGCCGGCGTTTCTTCGCCGAGAACGCGAAAAGCGACGGCGGCCTGAACCGTCGCGTACGTCCTGCCGTCGCTTCCGAGAGAAATCTCCGGACCGGGTTTGTAGTTCGTGCCATCGATGGGGCACCAGGTGACCACGACCAGGTATGTGCCAGGGTGGGCTGGCAACCAACCCTGTGCCGCTAGGCTGCGTTCCATGGGAACGAGCTTGCCGGGCGGAAAGAGAATGGGAGGCCATCCATGTCCCGTCCAAAAGGCCGCAGCCGGTGACCTTTCGTTTTCCGGTAGAAGCCGTCCCATCGCGTCGTAGACCGCGACACCAATCGCAAGGTAGGGATCTCCAACCGGATTCGTCGCGTAGATCGGCACCGGCGCATCAAAATTTTCAACCGCAATGTGCAGCGGCACGTCTTCGCCCGGTTGATAAGTATCTTTGTCCAGTGTCACGTCCACCGCGACGCCTTTGACCTTCGGCCCCCACTTGCGTGCGATCAGTGCTGGATCGTCAATTTGCAGCGTCAATTTGTTGGACCGCGCGAATTGAATTCTGCCGTCGCTCGAAGAGCCGACAGGCTCAAGGAGATCAAAGCTGTGCTCTCCGATTCCCGCCCATCTGCTGCGCACGCCGGAATCCACCTCGAAGCCCGATTGCCAGTCCCTATCCCGGTCCGCTCCCCACGTGAAGGACTTGCATGTTTTGAATCCAGAGGGCCGCGCAGCGTCAAAGCGGGTGGCTCCGTCCGGCGATTTCACGCGCAGAAAAAGCGTGGGGCAATCCTCGCCCGAAGGCGCTCCCGCACCCGGACTCGCCAGGCCGACGTGCAGGGTGAAGCCTTCATCCTGGTAATAGCGAGGCTTGCTTGAAGAAAGGACGAAAACCTCGCCGCTCTGCACTTCTTCCGTCTGCGGTTCGCCCTTGGCGCTCGGCGGGGCAAATGGGCCGGCATGCGTTCGGCTGACTTCAATTTCCGAACACACTTGTGGGAACAGGGGAGGTGCCACAACCAAAACAGGGCCGAACAGTGCACTCAGCTTCAAACACGTGACCGCCTCGGACGGCGCCGCCGTCTTCCATCGAAAAGTCTGGTGCGCCACCTCCGCTGGATTCAGAACGACCGGGGAATATACTCGGTATTCCCCATTGGGCAGGCGGTCCTCGCAGTCCGAGCACAACGCAAACGGCTTGATCTCCTTTCCCGGCTGAACCTCAAACATCGGCATGCCGATTTGTGGATCCGGAACACACGCGCTCTCGGAAATATTCTGCATATCGAAGGCAACGGTGAAATAGTTCTTCGGAGCGTGAAAAAAACTCACATTTGTATCAAGATCCGCAGGCTTGCAAACGGGGAATGTTGTGTCGGTGCCCGGTATCTGGACTTCCTGCGCCTGAGCGTGCGCCGAAGGCGCCAATGCAAGCAGACCAACAGTTGCAATGAATCCCAAAAGGTTGAGCGAAGAAAACATGTGCAACCGGCGCATGCTCCACCAAAGCTTCTTGCAACACTTAGAATCCTACCAAACCCACAGCGTTGCCCGCGCCGTGGCTAACTGTCGCACAACTGCGTAGCCTGCAGCAGTGCACGCGCATCAAAGTACATCATGAAGGTCAAGAAGATCGAACCGAATGAAATTGCGTGCACGACGTCGGCGGCGCGGCCGTTTGGGTGCATGGAATTGTGGGCGGGGAACGAGCGGGCGCATCGGTCGTTGGAGTTGGCGGGGTTGGAGGCTGATGTTATCGCGGTGCCGTCGGGGGGAAAGCGCGGCGGCGACTTGTCGGCATTGTTTTCGTGCAGCGACAACATTGCGCGGGTGGTGCTGGCGGATTGTGTGGGACATGGGTATGTGGCCAGCAAGGTGGCGCGGCATGTTCATCACCTGCTTCATAAGCACCAGGACATTCGCGATACTGCGTCGCTACTCGCCGCTCTGAATAATGAATTTACGCTCGACACCGAAAAGTCCGAAGGGGCTTTGCGCCTAACCACCGTCGTGACGGGAACATTCGATGGCACGACGGGCGAGTTTAATTTTGCGTACGCGGCGCATCCGCGGATGCTGCTCTGGCGCGCGCGCGAAGGCAGGTTCATCGAGATTGGCGAAGGCTTGGAAAATTTTCCGCTGGGGTTCGTTACCGGAGAAATGTACAACGAACAGAGCGTGTGCTTGCGAACAGGCGACATGATCTTGGCTTTTTCCGATGGAGCGACTGAAGTGCACTCGCCCGAAGGCGAGCAGCTCACCTCGCTAGGCTTCTTGCAATTGGCGGAATCGACGCTGGCAAAACAGCGCGGATCCATCCAGCTCCCTGAATTTTCAGCGACACTTCTGGAAGGGATACAGCGCCATAGAGGAAGCTCGGAGCTTGAGGACGACGTGACCCTGCTGACTCTACGGCGCTCTGGCTGAAAACGCCTCTCCAAGGACAAAATTCCATCAGGACGGGCACGGGGTGCCGTGCCCCTACGAGATTTTTGCCGAGGGATGGCGGCGGGGGGCCGAGCGGGCAAAGATTACGGCGCGGGCTGCTCGGCAGGAGCCGCTGGCGGATGCGCGGCGAAGTATTCTTCCAGGCTGGCCAGCATTTCCGCGACGCCCTGCTGGACGTTTTTGTCCAGGGCCGCCACAATCGCGTCGACGGTTTTGTCGTTCACGGGTTCGTCGTGTGTATAGAAGTGCGTCCATACAACGGTGTGGGTCTTGATGTCGCGCAGTTCCAATTCCATGGTGACGCGGGCGAGGAGCGAGGGTCCGGAAACTTCCTTGAAATCGTACAGGCGGCCATGCAGGAGATAATTTCCGTGGATGTCGCTTCGCAACATGTACACTCCGCGAAAATGGCCGGAAGCGCGCAATTGGCGCAGCAAAATTTCCTGGATCATGTCAACGGGAGGCTCGACCCAGCGGTGATACTCGTAAAGCCCCATGCTCTCGCCGCCGGAGCTGTAGACGATTTGCTCTTCCCGGTAGATATCGGGAGCCGTGATCCGGCCGATGAGCAGAGTGAGGGGAACCGCGTCGGGATTTGCGGCGGGCGCCATGCCTCCGGGAACCGTGAGTTGATAATACTTACTGGGCCGGGTAGCGCCGCATCCAGCGGCCAGCACGACGGCCAGCGCAAGCACGCAAGGGGCGACCGTCGCAGACAGGATCGATGCCAAATGCCGGCGGCCGGCGCACGCCGATAAAATCGGCAATCGAATGGGCATTTCAGTGACTTTCGTCATAAGCTCGTGGCTCCCTCGATTCATCAGTGTTCACCGGGTTTGTGCTCTGGCGGAGACGTGGCGCGAATGAGTGTGTAAGGACGTTTCTTGATGGTTTCCGTGAATTCTTTCAGATTCTCGGAGACCTGGCGGAAATTATCCAAAAGCTCGTCGATATTCTCGGAGTTGACGTCGAGAGTCTGGTCCAGTTGCCCGGTGATGTCGGTCAGGGTCGTCAACGATTGACGAAGCTTGATCACAGCCTGGCGCACATCGGCGCGGTTTTCGCCGAGAACCTCGTCCACATGAGTGAGAGCTTTATTGGCTTCGTCGGCGGTCTTGTGCAGATCCTGAATGAGCGGCTCGAGTTTCTGGCTGACGTTGTCCAGGTTATGAATCGTGGATTTTATCTGCGGGCGATTTTCGGCGATCATGTCGTGAGCGTCGGCGAGAGTCGCGGAGAGATTCGCGCGGTTCTGGTCGCTGAGCAGGTCATTCACGCGCGCGATCGTCACTTTTAGTTCCGTTGCCCGATCGTTTAACGAATGAACGAGATCTTGCACTTTCGGTCCGAGGTCATTGAGCTGGGAAGTAAGCGCGTTGAAATCCACGTAGGGATCCGACGGCAAGATCGAGCCGGGAGGGGCGAGCGCCGTTTGCGCTCCGCCAGGCAGAATTTCGAGGTGATTGTCGCCCAAGGGACTCATGCTCATGATCTTGGCGTGGCTGTCCTTTTTAACGGGTAAATTAGTTTCCACGCTAAAAACCACGTCGATTTGCGCGGGATTTTGCGGGTCGATCGTGAGTTTTTCAACGCGGCCCACTTTCGGGCCACCCGCGTAACGAACGGTCGCGCCGCGCTCGAGACCGCCCGCAAACGGAAAGTATGCATGAAAGGTCTTCTCGGAGCGGCCGAACACTCCGGAGATGGCAAAAACCATGCCGATCAGCACTGCCGTTGCGGCAATGACAAAAAGGCCTACGAAAACTTGATCGCGTTTCCCTGCCATCGCGTCCTCTCTCCCCTGCTCGCGCTCATCACAAGCGGCGGTCCTGCGTGAGCATTTGCAGATAATCCAATTCGCGAGCCACTTCCGGCTCCGGCACTCGATCCAGAAATTGCCGGACGCGGGGCTGCGTGCTTGCGCGCATTTCGGCGACTGTTCCGTTGGCGACAAGATTGCCTTTGTCGATGAGCACCATGCGGTCGGCGATCAGATAAGCACTGGCTAATTCGTGAGTGACCACGATGATGGTCATGCGGAAGGCTTGCTTTAATTCGAGAATGAGCTGGTCGATGCCGGCGGCGATAATCGGATCCAAACCCGCCGACGGCTCATCGAAGAAAAGAATCTCCGGGTCCATGGCCAGAGCCCGAGCGACCGCCGCGCGCTTCTTCATGCCGCCGCTGAGCTGCGACGGCATGTAGTATTCAAAACCGGCCAGGCCCACTTGCTCGAGCTTGAGGCGCAGCATGATTTCAATCGTCGAATTTTCGAGTTTCGTATGCTCGCGCAGCGGCAGCGCGACATTCTCGCCCACGGTCATCGAGCCAAACAAAGCTCCGCCTTGAAACGACATGCCGATCTTCTTGCGAATTTCGTCCATTTCCGCATCGGAAATCGCGGCGATGTTTTTCCCTTTGATCCAGATTTCGCCGGAGCTCGCTTTTTCAAGGCCCACCAGCGTCCGCAGCAACGTGCTCTTGCCCGAGCCAGAGCCACCTAGAATCACCAAAGTTTCGCCGCGCGTCACATCCAACGTGATGCCGTGCAAAATCTCGACTTCGCCATAGCTCACCCGCACGTCGCGCAGTGAAAGCATGACTTCCGAATCGGACGAACTAGGTTGGCTCATTTCCGTTGGCACAGTCACCGATCCCTAACTACCGCTGATGAAAAAGAATAATGTTGTAAAAACCAGATCCACAAGCACAACGAGAAAAATGGACACGACGACCGCCCTCGTCGTTGAGTGGCCGACTTGCTCGGCTCCAGCTCCCGTCGCCAAACCCTCCTGGCAACCGACCGCAGTGATCGTAATTCCAAACATCACGCTCTTCACGAGTCCGGTCATGATGTCGCGCAGCAGCAGCGAATCCAGGGAGGCTTGAATATACCGGCCAAACGTGAAATCCGCCTGGGCTACTCCAAATAGCGAACCGCCGAGGATGCCCATTGCGTTGGCCCAAATCGTCAAGCAGGGCAGCATCACGATCATGGCCAGGAATTTCGGCGTCACCAAAAAACGGATTGGGCTGATGGCCATCGTTTCCAGCGCGTCGATCTCTTCCGTCACTTTCATCGTGCCGATCTCTGCCGCGAACGCCGATCCGGAGCGGCCAATCACCACGATGGCGGTGATCAGCGGCCCAAGCTCGCGGGACATGGAAATCGCGACAGCCGTTGCGACATAGCTCATCGCGCCGAAACGCCGGAGCTCGTAGGCGGCCTGGAGCGCGAGAATCAAGCCGATAAAAAATGTGATCAGGGAAAGAATCGGTAAAGCGCGCACGCCCACGTCCATGGCCTGCGACACGGCGCGCTGCAAGCGCAGCGGCTTGCCACGGAACGGCCCGACAAAGGTGTAGTAGGCCGCGCGACCGCCGAGCGTCGCCAGCGAGCCGACGTAAGCCAGGCTGTTCGTCACGCTCTCGCCAATTTCTGACACGAATGGCATCGTGATTCCCTGAAACTCGATCCCCTCTAAGTCAATATCACAGTGGCTCAGAAAAACTTCCCACCCTGAAGCAAAGCTCTTAGCCCGCTAGCGCCTGCTCTTCGTTGTCGTAAACCTCAAAAATCTTCAGCAGGCGCGAGAGCTGTAAAACTTCGCGTGCCGAAGTGCTCAATCCAAATAAAATGAAGCGCGAGCCAACATCGCGCGACGCTTTCAGCCCTTCGACCAGCGAAGCCACTCCGGAGCTATCGATATAGCGCACCTTGCTCAGGTTCATCACCACGCGCGGCGTCCGCTTTTCCTTTACCTCGTGCAGCAGCGCCTTTCGAACCGCCGGCGAATTGGCCAGGTCGATGTCTCCCGTCACGTCAAAAATAGTTGCAGTATCAATTTGCCGGCTCGAAATCTGCACTTTTTTCTCCTTCAACCATTCACGAATGTGCTTCTTGCTTCGGCGCGCGGACGTATTTGACCAGTCGGAGACGGTTGGTCCCGTTCGCGCGTTTATACTCGACGATGTCCATGCTCTGCTGAATAAAATGCAAACCGAGACCGCCTGGCCTCACTTCTTCCAGCGCGCGCATGCACATTTTGTCCGGCTTGATGGCCGGCCCGCGATCGCACAGCAGTATCTCGATTCCCTCGGCGGGCTTGTGATCGGTCAGCCGGCGAACCGAACGGAAAGACATTTCAATCGGCCTGTCTGGACGTCCGCCGTAAGCATGACGAATGATATTCGTCAGCGCTTCGTCCACCGCGCGAATGACTGATCGGCAATCCGCCGGCGAAAATCCGAAGGATTCCGTCAGGCGTTCCACGGCGCCGCGCACAGCGCAAAGCAGATTGGGATCGCTTGGCAATTCCAGCCGCATCAACACACTGCGATTCGAATCGCCGTTACGTTCCTTCGTGCGGCCTCGCGGTGATGGGCGAATGGTTTTCATGGGAAGCAACGACAATTCTCACCACAAACTTCACGCGCGAACTTCGACCCATTCTCTGCAATGGGCCCCTGCGAACTCTTCAGGAATAAAACCGAAGAGCCTCTGAAACGCGCAATACTCGCGGAAGGCCGTTCCCGGCACCCAAGAGAACGGATACTCATTAGGGTGGTTCTCAGGCCTGGGCTGAGCTTTGCTAAGCGTACTGTAAGCGTTTGGGCCTGCTTCTTGCAATCCCTGTTGGAACCTTCCGGGGCCCGGAGGAATTCCGCAACTTTTTGATGCCAGCCCGGGTGGGGGAGATACCGGTTTTCAGTAGCCCCGAGAGGAGCGTCTTGCCAGTCCGATTATCCCGCCCATTTTCTGAGGCGCTTTTCCAGCGCAAGAAAGTAGCGTAAACTAGCGTGCATCGGCGGTGGGAGTAGCTCAGCTGGTAGAGCGTCGGTCTGTGGCACCGAATGTCGCGGGTTCGAACCCCGTCTCCCACCCCAGTCTCACTTCATTCCGCAGCATCCAGATGGCGGCGGTTGACGGCATCCCTTGGCATCTTCAAACCGGAATCAACCTGGACCTCACTTTTCAACTTCCGCAAAAAATAATGTCAATCCCATAATCCTCAAAGATCCGATCCGCTGTGAGCAAAATCATTCGCTCTACGCTCGCCTGGGCAATCAACATACGGTCAAACGGGTCGCGATGATGGTTCGGCAAACCCTCCACCGCCAGCGCGTGAACATGCGTAATATCGAGGGCCTTCAGCGACATCAATCGCGTCGCGCGCTCTATAACTTGGCTGGTCCGCTCCGGCAAGACCAGCCTGCCTGTAGCCGCCTTAATGGCCATTTCCCACGGACTTACTGCCGACAGATAGAGTTCGGGCGAATCTTCGGAAAGCAAACGCAACGCCCTGGCATTGAGCCTTGACCGCGAGATGAGACTGTGGAGCAGTACGCTCGTATCCAACAAATACTTCATCGCTTCTTACGTCTGCGGGGTTCTCGGCCTTCGAATGCGTCTAGGATTTCGTCCGGCAGAGGGGCGTCAAAATCGTCCGCAATCTTGATCTTGTCCCCATAGAACCCGAGTTCGCGTTTGCGCTTCTTGGTAGGCACCGGTACCAGGCGCGCCACGGGTACGCCGCGGTTCGCGATCGTGATCTCTTCTCCGGCCGCGACGCGGCGCAGGAGCCGAGAGAGGTGAGTCTTCGCTTCATGTGTATTGACAGCTTTCATGACACCATAGTGGACTAAGTCACTAGACTAAGTCAAGTCGGTGCTCTCTCGAGGTTGTCCTAATCTGGAGTGCGGGAGCTCTGCTCCCGCTCTTGAGGATGATGCCGCGCAGAAGAACTCCGCTTTTCGGCACCCAACTGGCCTGTGAGATTACCCTCTCCCGCTTAATCGCTGGCCAAAGATTACTCCCCCGAAATTTAGATGCTACCGCGCTTTCCGGAAAGGCCTTGGCCTTCGGCCTTTCTTGATTTCCGAATCTCCACTACTCTCATTAACTTTTGTGCAGTGAATCGCCATCAAAATCAAATAAACTCCTCCGATGATTCTCATCCAATGCGTCGCCGTTCTCTTCGACATGGACGGCGTGCTCGTCGATTCCACTCCCGCCGTCGTGCGCGTCTGGACCATCTGGGCACGAGCGCACGGCTTCGACCCCCAAGAAGTGGTTCACAAAGCCCACGGACGCCCCAGCCTCGCCACCATTCGCGAATTGCTCCCCAATGGCGATCACGAAGCAGAGAATCGTGAAGTCGAGCGCCGCGAAATCGAGGACATCGCGGACGTTGTCGCTCTCCCCGGAGCCTTGAACTTGTTGCAATCCATTCCACAGCAACGCTGGGCGGTCGTCACTTCCGCGACTCGCGCTCTGGCCGAAGTGCGTTTGCGCGCCGCAGGATTGCCCGCCCCGAATCATCTCGTCACCGCAACCGATCTGCCGCGCGGCAAGCCTTTCCCCGATCCCTATCTAAAGGGGGCGGAAGTTCTAGGGATGGCGCCGGCGAATTGCGTCGTCGCGGAAGATGCCGCATCCGGAATTCGCTCGGGCAAAACAGCAGGCGCGCGCGTCCTTGCTTTGCGCACCACGTCGCTGGACGCCGAACTCCTCAGCGCTGGCGCCGACTGGCTCGCCGACGATCTGAGCTGGCTTTCTCTGGACGCGCAGGCTCACACCGCTCCCCTGACATTCCTTCTGAAAGGAAATAAATAATCGCTGCGAAAAATTCGATTTCTATGGTTTGCTCGGCGCCGTCCCGACTATTGAGCCTCGCCAAATATAGAGTCGTGCGAGCCACTGAAAAAAGCGGCAGCAGGGCTGCCGCACTCCACACAGCTTGTTCGCAATATTATGCGGGACTCAGTAAATCTGTGCCGTGGAATTCCCGGCTCTCCTCATCCCATTGACCTTTTGGCGCGCCTTATGGGAGTTCCATTCCCCCGGAATGTTCGTCCAGCCTACAATGGGTGCCGTACCTACAGGCCCGTCAAGTCCCCCCTTCCTCAGGTCATCTGGTTTACGAACAATGGGAACAGCCGCACAGGTAGCGCCGCCTCAGCGCAGATTTGACACCGCGCAACTCATCGCCGCCATGCTGAAATCGCATGGGCATGTCAGCGACCTGATTTTTTCGCCGGGCCGTGCCCCCCAGATCGAGGTGAACGGGCAGCTCGTCGAGCTGAAGTTCAAAGGCCTGGACCGCCTAACCGCCCCGGATACCAAGTTTCTTGCGCAGGACCTGATGGCGAACAATGAACACGCTGCCGGCAAGCTCGAGCTGGAAGGTTCGGCCGACCTGTCCTACGGCGTCTCAGGCGTGGGGCGGTTTCGCGTAAATATCTTTCGCCAGCGCGGAAGCCTCGCCATCGTCATGCGTGTCATCCCGGACGTGATTCCCGGATTTGAGGAACTCCACCTTCCGGCACAGTTGAAAGAGATCGTGCAGGTAAAAAACGGGATTGTCTTGGTGACGGGGCCGACCGGATCTGGAAAATCTTCCACGCTCGCCGCCATCATTGACATGATGAACTCGGAGAAGGCCTTTCACATCCTGACCATCGAAGACCCCATCGAGTTTCTCCACAAACACAAAAAAGCCACGATCCATCAGCGCGAACTCCACAGCGACACACCCACCTTCGCTCTCGCCTTGCGCGGCGCTCTCCGCCAGGCCCCCAAAATCATTCTGGTGGGAGAGATGCGCGATCGCGAAACCATTGAAATCGCTCTCGAGGCCGCGGAGACCGGCCACCTCGTGCTCTCCACCTTGCACACCATTGACGCTTCGAAAACCATCGAGCGAATCGTCGGCGCATTTCCCGCCGGCGATCAGCTCACCATCCGTAGCCGCTTTGCCAGGGCCTTTCGCAGCATCGTATCTCAGCGCCTCCTCCCTCGAAAGGACGGCAAAGGCAGAATCGCCGCGATTGAGATCCTGAAATCCACCATGCGCACACGGGAGTACGTCGAAAAGGGAGAAACGGAAGGAAAGTCCCTGCTCGACGCCATGCGCGACGGCGACACCGAAGGCATGCAGTACTTTGACGGAGAAATCGAAAAACTCATTCGCTCCGGCACGGTCAGCCTTGAGACCGGCCTCGCCTTTTCCACCAATGCGGGAAACCTGAAGATCGAGCTCGCCGACTTCGCCGAAATGTCCTTGAGCAATCCCGCGCCTGAATCGCCCGCCGAAAAAATCGAAATGGAAATCGAGCGCTGATCGCTCTCAAATGCGTTAGAATTCCGGGGCGATTAGCGCGGCTCGCTTCCCCAAGCCCGGATTTCTGAAGCGCTCCTCGTTGCAATCCCTTTTTGCTAAATGGAACCACTCGGAAGCGACGCGGACATTCACTTCTGGCCATCGGCAGAAATTGCGCTGCTGCTGATGCTCCTCATCGGACTGCTGGCTCTCTGGAAACCCGGTCTCGGCGCAGGCGTCTTCCATAAAATCGAAGAAACTCTCTCGCGTTTTGCGCAACGCAAAAAACTAGCAATTTGCGCGCTCTTCTTCGGCGTCGTCGCCATCCGTCTCGCCGTCTTGCCGCTATTGCACGTCCCCATTCCGGGCATTCACGACGAATTCAGCTACCTGCTCATGTCGGACACGTTCGCCCACGGCCGCCTCGCCAATCCCACTCACCCAATGTGGCCGAGCTTCGAAACCTTCCACGAAAATTGGCATCCCACCTACTCTTCGATTTATCCCCCCGCCCAGGGTTTCGCTCTTGCCATTGGACAGTTGCTCGGCAATCCGTGGATTGGTGTGTTGCTCAGTGACGCCGCCATGTGCGCCGCCATCTTGTGGATGTTGCAAGCATGGCTGCCGGCGCGCTGGGCATTGTTGGGCGGCGTTTTCGCCGCTCTGAATTTGGGAATCGCCAGCTACTGGATGAACAGCTATTGGGGCGGAGCCGTTGCCGCGGCGGGCGGTGCGCTTGTTATGGGAGCAATCGCGCGCATCGGACGGCGCGCAACCGTGAGCAGCGCCCTGCTGCTCGGCCTGGGCATTGCCATTCTCGCGAACAGCCGTCCTTATGAGGGACTCCTCTTTTGTGTTCCGGCGGGATTTTGGTTCTTGTGGTGGCTCGCGGGAAAAATCAAATCGCGCGATTCCCTCTCGTCACGCATTCGAATCGTTTTCTTGCCCCTCTCCGCCTGCCTCATCTTAACTCTGCTCTTCATCGGCTATTACAACTGGCGGCTGACCGGCAATGCCCTGCTCTTCCCGCACGTTTTGAATACTCGGACGTATCACACCACACCGCTTTTTTTGTGGGAGCACGCCAAGCCGGCGCTCAAATACAACAATCAGCAGTTTGAAGATTTTTACAACGGTTGGGAACGTGAGGATTATCGAACCACCTGGAGCGACGCTTTCGCGGTGACGGCCGAAAAGGTAGCGAGAATGGGCGTCGAATTCTTTTGGCCAGGCGTGCTCTTTTTGCTGCCGGCGCTGCCGTTCGCGTTTCGTGACCGCAAAATGCGTCTGCTGGTCGCCAGTCTGATCGTCGCTCTGGTGGGCGTCTTTGTCGTAATTTGGTCCGCGCCTCATTACGCCGCGCCGGTCACTTGCGTCCTCTACGCGCTCCTGGTGCAATCCGTGCGTCATTTGCGCATGTGGAAATGGAAGAGCCGTCCGCTTGGCCTGGCTCTGTCCCGCGCCCTCTTGATTTTGCTCGTGCTCGAAACAGGCGTAAACGTTGCTCGCCGCGCTTGTGATCCCATGTGGTGGACTTGCACCGGCGATCCGAGCCGCGTCGCCATCCTGAAACGCCTCTTGCAGATGCCCGGAAAGCAACTCGTGATCGTGCGCTACGGCGAAGAACACAACATTCACGACGAGTGGGTCTTCAACGGCGCTGACATCGACGGCTCCAAAGTTATTTGGGCCCGCGAACTCGACTCGCAACAAAATGACAAGCTCTTCGCTTACTTCAAGGACCGCCACATCTGGCTCGTCGAGCCCGACGTCGACAACACCAGACTCGTGCCCTACGCTCCGCCGCCCGACTCCGATCAATGACCAGATCAAGCATTCCGCGAGCCCGATGCACTCCTACTCGAGCGGCTTAACCTCACCGCACTGGTCCGGAGTGTAGATCGGCGCCGTATCTCCGTTGAGCATCCACCACCGCAGCCATTTTGCATAATCGTTCGATGGCGTAAGACTCACCAGCTGGCCACCGTCAAACGGACTACGGTGAGTCAGTTCCATCAGCCCTGTAGAAGCAAGCCGGCCAAGATCCGTATTCTGGTTTCTCAGCGCGTCAATAAGCAAAGGGACAGCGTTGCGGGAACCGGTGCGCGGCAGGGCCATAATCCCAGCAGCCCGTGAAAATGGATCTGGACTCCCCAAAAGGGAGAGCACATAAGGCAAAGCATCTTCACCGCCCAATTGAGCAGCCGCGAGCACGTAGTCTCTTGCTTGATTGAGCTGCTGCTTTTTCGCCACATCCTCTAAGAGTGGAAAATATTTTTTGTCCCCCATCTCGGATAAGTACTTGATTGCCGTTTCTTTCCAATAAGAATATCCCGCCGTATTCTGGATGACACCTGCAAGGGTCTCTCGCGACCGAGGTGTGTTCAACCGACTCAGACCCATCAAACCGAAGGGAAGAGTCGTTGGCGATTTTGCCATCGAAATTATTGTATCTTCCAAGAATGGCGGGGCCAGGCTCCCGATCACCCTTGCGGCCTCGCGACGGCTTTCCTCATCCCTCGCGGCAAGATCTGCGATGTATGGCTGGAACTCCGGGGCCAAATCCTCCAGGCTTCCCTCTACCACTTGAATTTGGAAGTTCGCCTCCGCGTTAAACTGCCGACCGCCAACTGGGAGAGATAAACCTTCAGTGGCTGGCCCATACACGAAGGAGTAGACGGCGTGAACGTCGTAGGTCGCAGGTTTCGACATGTCGTGCTCAAAATTCAGCAAGACCTTCTCGCTACGCGTCTCCCCAGGAGCCAAGATCTGAGTCCCCGCTACACAACTGCCCGCAAACCCTCGATCGCAGCTTGAATGAGCGAGCGGAGGGCCAGTCGAGACGACAATCTGGTAACCTCCGCAAATAGAATAGCGATCGCCTCGGACAAACTGGACCGACTCTCGGCCATTATTCGTTAATTGGAATTCAAGGAAGACTGGTTCGCCGGCCTCGTATTGCTGCTTCTCAACGGAGAAGTGGCCTTGCAGTTGAGCCAACGCACTTCCCCAGGGGGAAAGGCAGAAGAGCGTTACCGCAGCAATATGTCGTTTAGGACCTGACCACATGGCAATCCTTTAGAACATTAAACACCCGAGTACAAGAAAAAGCGCGTACACAGTATGTAGCATTGGTTCGCCTCGCCACCTAATCCGCGCGAATTGAACCCTAGCCCAGCTAGCGAGAGGCGATCATCAAATTATTCAGGCCAAATTCGAAGCGGCGGTGAATGAACTTTTGAAAACCGATGCGATGGAGCATCTCTCGAAGTGTTTCGACGGGGATGCGTTTTTGGTGCTCGTCGCTTTCCATTTCATCGCTCACGAAATGCAGGCCGTGCAGCACGCGCAAAATCGGATCCACCATCGAGGAAGGCCACGTCATTATTAATGAACCACCGGGCGCAAGGATGCGATGCGCTTCGCGCAGCACTTTTTCCGGTTCGGTGAGATGCTCGAGAACCGCGAGCATCACCACGTGATCAAAACCGCCATCCGGCAAGGGCAGCGGCGAACGCAGGTCCGCGCGCACGCGCTGCCAGCGGCCCTGCATTCCATCCTGCACTTGGTCATCCACGCCAACGCCCGCCGTGATGCGGTCTGCGGCGTAGTCTAAAAAAGCGGCTTCCAGGCCGCAACCCAGATCGCAGACGCGTGACCTGGGTTTTATATAAGGATAGGCCGCGCGAAAACGCATCCTGGCGATGAAATGGTCGATACCGGTGTAGGGCATTTATTTTAGATCGTAGTCCCCGATGTACGTGCCGCGGCTGATGCCCAGCATGCTCAGAAAAAAAGAAGAAAAGATGACCTGCACGCCGATGAAAAGCCACATGGACCAGAAAAGAACTTGCCGCACTTCCGCGAGAGGACCGAATCCGCTGGCGGCCCACTTCCAGGCAACCGAGGCGCATCCCGCAAAGCCGGCGAGAAAGAGCGCGCCGCCGAGCAGTAGTCCGGTTTCAAGCGTGACGCGCTTCAGCACGCGTTTGAGGGAGATGGTGTTGTGATCGAACCGCTCCGCATAGCTGAATACCTTTGCGAAGGATCCAATCGAAAGAATTTGCACGCCGAGAAGCGTGAACATCACGCCGAAAATCATGGTGTGAACGTCGAGAACCACGTGCGGCGAAATGCGGCGTGGTCCCGGCAACAACCAGGAAACTAGAAAAAGGCCGAACAGAACGAGCGATCCGCCCGGCACAAGAAATAGCCAGTTCGGCGCGTACAGCAGCATGAATCGCAGATGGCGCCAGCCGTCGCGGAAGCTGCGCAGGTGCGGAGGTCTTCCGCGTTTGTCCGGCCAGAGCGTTATCGGAATTTCCGTGATGCGCGCGCCGAGTTGTGCGGCTTTGATCACGAATTCAGAAGCAAATTCCATGCCCGTGCTGCGCAAATCCATGCGGTCGTAAACGGCGCGCGTGAAACCGCGCATGCCGCAGTGGCTGTCGCCGATGTGCGCGTGAAAAAAAAGATTCAGGAGAGAAGTCAGCGCCGGATTGCCGACATATTTGTGATGCCAAGGCATCGCGCCGGGCTTGATTTCTCCACGGAAGCGGTTGCCCATCACCACGTCGTAACCTTTCTTCCACATTTCGACGAAGCGTGGCACGTCGCCGAAGTCGTAGCTGTCGTCCGCATCTCCCATGATGATGAATGCGCCGCGCGACGCGCAAATTCCCGCGCGAAGAGCTGCACCGTAGCCGCGCTGCTCGACGCGAATCACGCGCGCGCCGAGTTTTTCGGAAATTTCAATCGAGCCGTCGGTCGAACCGTTATCCGCGACGACGACTTCCCCGCGCAGTCCCGCCGACTGAAAAGACTTCATCGCTTTTTCGACGCAAAACGAGATGGAATTTGCTTCGTTCAGGCAAGGAATCACGACCGACACGTCCACTGGCGGCGCGGCGCGGCCCACATCGAGGTGCGTGGTCATTTCTGTTTTGATTTCCGGCGCGCGCTCTATTGCCAAATCCACTGCCTCCAAGATTTATTCACGCCAAAGCTCCTCACTGCCATGACGCTGCAAGCAGAATTCCAATCTGGTCGAAGCGGACAACCTCGGCTCCTGGCGCCCCCGGCAGCGCCGAGTTCAAGCTTGCTTTTTGCCGCGCCACCGCTATGATGGCGGAGTTTCGGACGCTCTCCTGAGACTCCACATTGTCTAACACATCGGACGGGTCTTCGACCAGCACGGCTGGTGCGGCGGCAAGCGCTTCCGCTGGCCGCGGGAAACTGCTGCAGGTACTCGGCGTGTGGTTCGGCATCGCCGTCGCCGTTGGCAACGCCATTGCCGCGGGCATCGTGCGCACGCCTGGCGACATCGCAAAAATGCTGCCGAACGCGTGGCTCTTCATCGGGATGTGGGTCATCGGCGGAATGTATGCACTTTTTGGCGCGTCTTCGCTCGCTGAACTTGGCGCATCGATTCCGCGCAGCGGCGGCCAATACAATTTCTCACGCCGGGCCATCGGCGAGTACGCCGGTTTTATCGTCGGCTGGAGTGATTGGCTCTCGACTTGCGGAACCGCCGCCGCCGTTTCCATTGTCATTGCCGAATACAGCCGTGATCTTTTCCCGGTTTTCTCGGGCCATGAAATGCAAGTCGCTGTGGCATTGATTCTGGGATTTTTTGTTTTGCAGTGGCGTGGGATTCGCTGGGGCAGTGGCACCCAGCTCGTCACCTCTGCCATAAAAACTGCGGCATTCCTGGTCCTTGTCGCCGCATGTTTCGCCCTGGGGCACCACGCAAACGCAACGTTAGCCGCTGCATCTTCCACTGCATCTTCAACGTTACCGATGGTCCCTACCGGTTGGCCGTTCCTGATTGCGATCCTTCTGAGTTTGCAGGCGGTGGTGTACACCATCGACGGGTGGGATGGAGTTGTGTACGTGGCGGGAGAAGTGCGCAATCCCGGGCGCGATGTTCCACGCGCGATTTTCGGCAGTGTTTTCTCCGTCATGGGAATTTATCTACTGCTCAATCTCGCGGTACTGTACGTCTTGCCGATGAACCAAATCGCCGGCAACGATTTCGCGCTGGGCGCGGCGGCGGCGCGAATCTTCGGCAGGTACGGCGACGGTGTGATTCGATCGATCATGATCGTCTCGATGCTGAGCTCGATGAACGCAAACCAGATTTTCTGTACGCGCACCTTGCACGCGATGAGTTGCGACGGGCTTTTTTTCAGTCGGGCCGCGCGCGTAAACAAAGGCGGGACGCCCGTACTCGCGCTTTTTCTCAGCACGATCGCAGGCGTGCTCTTTCTGCTGACTGGAACGTTTGAGCGCGTGATTGACATGCTGGCGTTTTTCTTCGTTGCGAACTACACGCTTTCTTACGCGTCGCTCTTCGTGCTGCGTAAGCGGGAGCCAAAAATGGCCCGGCCCTATTGCGCGTGGGGCTATCCGTGGACTACGGGAATTGCGCTGGTTGCGTCCGTAGTCTTTCTCGTGGCTTCGATCGTTACAGACCTGCAAGGCTCGCTGGTAACCGGCCATTTTTGGCCGCCGAGCCCGGCGGTGCTGGCGCTCGCGGTGCTCGTCCTTAGCTATCCCGTGTTTCGCATACTAAAATGGGCGACGAAGAATAGAGTTTCGGCCGACCTATCGCCTTGATCGGCACGACAGTGTTCCTCGCCTGTTTTTTCTGCAATCTCTCCTAATTCTGTAATTTCTCGGCTACGGATTTTCCCTGTAAAAATAGAAGTAGGTAATCTCTGCCGCCAGCTTTGGAATCGGTGCCGGACATATTGAAGCCGCCGAATGGATGAGCGCCGACCATCGCGCCGGTGCATTTGCGATTCAGATAAAGATTGCCGACGTGAAACGCTTCCTGCGCTTTTTCGAGTTTTGCGGGATTTTTTGAATAAACGGCGCCGGTAAGGCCGAACTCCGTGTTGTTGGCGATCGCAAGGGCTTGATCGAAATCTTTGGCTTTGATGACGGCGAGGACTGGGCCAAAAATTTCTTCCTGCGAGATTTTTGCCATGGGATCGACGTCGGCAATGATCGTGGGCTGGATGAAATAGCCATCGCCGGGAGCGCGGCCGCCGCCGTGGAGCAGCCTCCCTTCTTTCTTGCCGACTTCGATGTAATTGAGAATGGTGTTCATCGCGGACTTACTTACGACGGGGCCCATATAATTGTTGGGATCTTCGCTGGGGCCGACAGCGATTTTCTTTGTGCGCTCGACGAGTTTCTGGACGAAGGTGTCATAGATTTTTTCCGACACAATGGCGCGCGAACACGCTGAACACTTCTGGCCCTGGTAGCCGAAGGCGGCTTGCGCGACGCCTTCGACGGCGGCGTCGACATCGCCCTCTTCGTCGACGATGATGGAATCCTTGCCGCCCATTTCGAGAACAGTACGCTTGATCCAGATTTGGCCGGGGACGGTTTTTCCGGCCAGTTCGCTGATGCGCAGGCCGACTTCTTTCGAGCCAGTGAAAGCGATGTAGCGCGTTTTGGGATGTTTCACCAAGACGTCGCCGACTGAAGCCCCAGGACCTGTCAGAAAGCTGAGGGCATCCTTCGGAATGCCGGCTTCGTAAGCGATATCGACAAATTTGGCAGCGACGGTTGGCGTGTCGCCCGCGGGCTTGAGAACGACAGTGTTGCCGGTGACGAGCGAGGCCATGGTCATGCCGGCGGCAATGGCAGCAGGAAAATTCCACGGCGGAATCACCACGCCCACGCCGAGCGGGATATAGACGAGATAGTTTTTCTCGCCCTTCATGGGCACAACTTGTTGCGGGCCGGCGAGACGCAGCATTTCGCGGCCGTAGTATTCGCAGAAATCGATGGTTTCGGCGGTGTCCGCGTCCGCTTCCGGCCAGGTTTTGCCGGCTTCATAACAAATCAATGCGTTCATTTCAAATTTGCGTTCGCGGAGGAGCTTGGCAGTGCGGAAAAGGCATTCGGCGCGCTGCGCGGCGGGAACGCGCTTCCAGGATTCAAACGCTTTGCCGGCGGCTTCGACGGCTTGCGCGGCCATTTCGGGAGTGGCCGTTTGAAAGACGCCGATGACTTGATCGGGGTGCGAAGGATTTGTTGACGTGCGCTTTTCAGCGGTGATGACTTTTTGGCCGGCGATGTACATGGGATATTCGCGGCCGAATTCGGAGGCGACTTTTTTCAGCGCGTCTTCCATGGCCTTGCGGTTTTCTGGCTTCGAGAAATCGACGAATGGTTCATTGGTGAATTCAGAAACGTGGATTTTGGCTTCAGCGGTGGCCATGGCGGATTTCCTCCTCGATGAGCAAACAGTAGATTGTACTGCGAGCGTTGATTTGGCAACAAGGCGGTCTAACGTCGCGGAGGTAAAATCTAAGACGGGCACGGCGTGCCGTGCCCCTACGAGGTGAGCTCGGAGACGGCGGAGGCGAAGATTTTTGAGTGGAGGTCGATGTCGGAGGCGGTGGTGGCGGGGGACATTAGGGCCATGTTGTGGAACGGAGTTAGGAGGACGCCGCGATTTAGGGCGTAGAGATGGAGGAAACGCTCGAGGTCGAAGTCGGCGTGGGAGGCGGATTCGGCGCCGTTGCGGGGCGGGCGCGGGCCGAATGTGTATTCGGCGCGGGCACCCAGGCGGGTGACGCTCCAAGGGAGATTGGCGGAGCGGATTTGCGCGGCGACGGCGTCGGCGAAGCGTTGAGCTAGCGGGATCATGTGGGCGAAGGCGGCGGGGGTGAGGATATGTTCGAGCGTGGCGCGCATGGCATCGAGAGAAAGCGCGTTGCCGGCGAGCGTGCCGCCGATGCCGCCGACGTCGATATCTTCGAGATGGAGACGCGCGGCGATGCGCTGCGCGACTTCTTCCGTGACGCCATAAGTGGCGCCGGGAATGCCGCTGCCGATGGGCTTGCCGAAGACGAGAATATCGGGCTGAAGATTCCATTCGCGGGTGCAGCCGCCGGGGCCGGCGCAGATGGTGTGGGTTTCGTCGATGATGAGAAGCGCACCGTAGCGGCGGGTGAGTTCGCGGGCAGCGGACCAGTAGCCGACGTCGGGAAGGATGATGCCGACGTTGGTCATGGCGGGCTCGGCGAGGACGCAGGCGACATCGTGATGCTTGAGAGCGGCTTCGAGGGATTGCAGGTCGTTGAATTCGACGACGCGCGTGGTTTCGGCGGGATTTATGGGCGGACCGATGTTGCCGCGGCGCGGGCCGACTATGCCATCGTGCAGCGAGACAAAGGATTCGTCCACCGTGCCGTGATAGCAGTAATGGAAGACGAGAATTTTGGGGCGCTGCGTGATCTCGCGGGCGATGCGGATGGAGAAACGGTTGGCATCGGTGGCGGTGAGCGTGAATTGCCAGAACGGGAGGCCGAAGCGGCGCTGGAGATCTTCGCCGACCCAAAGACAGTCTTCGGTGGGAAGCATGAACGTGATGCCTTCGCGGACTTGGCGAGCGACGGCGTCGGCCACGACTTGGGGAGAGTGGCCGGTCATGGCGGCGGTGTCGCCGAGACAGAGGTCGACGTAATCGCGGCCGTCAACGTCAGTGAAATGCGCGCCGCGGGCAGATTTGACGAAGACAGGAAAGGCGCCGGGCCATTTGTTCATCCAATTCATGGGGACGCCGCCGAGGAGGGAGCGTTGGGCGCGGAGATAGAGTTCGGCGGAACGGGGATGGTCGGAAACGAAGCGCTTTTCTTCGCGCTGGTGGAGAGAATGAAGGCGGGCGCGGTCGATGGGGGACATCGGTGGTGAGGAAAAGATAGCTGGGATGGGGGGAATGGGCAAGCGGCAGGATGGGACATGGAACTTGAACGATCGCGAGTACCGTTGTGCCGGCATTCGGAAGAGATGAAAACATCGGCTGACAGCTCACAGCCGACAGCTAACAGTCAGAGTGCGGGTTCTGTTTGGAGCGTAGGTGGTGAGCGGGTATTTTGAGGGCGATGAACGCGGCGCAGAGAAAATCAACTGCGCGGAAAAGCGGGAGCTGGGCTCCCGCACTCCAAATCAGCGGAGGTCGCGGATGATTTCGCGGGCCGCGTTGGCACCGGATGCGCCGGTTAGGCCGTTGCCGGGATGCGTGCCGTTGCCGCAGAGATAGAGGCCGTGGATGGGCGTTTTGTAGCGGGCCCAATCGAGGACGGGGCGCATGGTGAAAAGTTGATCGAGGGCGAGTTCGCCATGGAAAATGTGGCCACCGGTGAAGCCGTAGATGGTTTCGAGGTCGAGGGGAGTGATGACTTGCATGTATTCGACGAGGCTGGGGAGATTGGGAGCGTATTCGGCGAGAGTTTCGACGACGGCGTCGCCGAGATCTTTGCGGCGGGTGTCCCAGTTCCCTTCTTTTAGATTGAATGGAGCGAATTGGACGTAGGCGGAGAGGACGTGCTTGCCTTCTGGCGCGAGCGAGGGGTCGAGAAGCGTGGGGATGGTGACGTCGAGATAGGGCGAGGTGGAAAATTCGCCGTACTTGGAGGCGTCAAAAGCGCGCTCGAGATAATCGATTTCGGGGCCGATGTGAATGCGGCCGGAGAGAGAGTTTAGAAAGCCTTCGGCAGCGTCGAGTGCAGAGAAGACGGGAAGACCGTTGAGAGCGAGATGAACTTTGGCGACCGTGCCGTTGGCGCGGAAGTTGCGGATGCGGAGGGCGAACGTCGGATCGAGCTGAGTAGGATCGAGAAGTTTGAAAAAAGTGCGCTTGGGATCGACGCCGGAAACAACGGCTTGGATTTTGATTTCTTCGCCATCGGCGAGGACGAGACCAGCGACCGCGCCGTCTTTGACGAGGATGTGCTGGACTTCGGCGTTGGTGCGGATTTCGGCGCCGGCTTTGCGAGCGGCATCGGCTAGAGCGCGAGTGAGAGAGCCGAGCCCGCCACGCGGAAAAGCGGCGGAGCCAACGGGATGAGAGTCCGCCGCGGCGCGAAGGAGCAAGACGGCCGTGGAGCCCGCGGACCAAGGGCCAAGCGCGGTTCCAAAAATGCCGCGGGCAGCGATGGTGGCGCGGAGCAGATCCGTTTCGAAAAATTCGGAGACGAAATCGGCGACGGCCATGGGGCCCCAGCGAAGAAGATCAAAGATGCCCTGTTTGCCGAGGCTGCGAACGCTGCGGCCGGCTTTGAAAAGATTCCAGAAATCTTCTGGGGACGGCAAATCGATGGCGGGCGGCGTGATGGAGACGAGTTCGCCCAGGACGGAGAAAAGATGGTCGAGCGTTTCCGCGAATTGCGTATATTTCGCGGCGTCTTTGGGGGAAAGACGAGCGAGGCCTCCAGCGGTTCTGGCGGCGCTGTCATAGAAAAGGATTGACTCGCCATCGGGGCGAGGGGCGAAGACGCGGGGATCGGGGCGAAGAATTTCGCAATCGAATTTCTGGAAGTCGAGATCGCGGGCGATGTCGGCGCGCAGAGGGCCGAGCGAGTGAGAAAGAGTAGAAGCGTGGAAGCCGGGATGAAATTCTTCGGTGATGGCGCCGCCGCCAAGAATTTCGCGGCGTTCGAGGACGAGCGGCTTGAAGCCGCCCTTGGCGAGATAGAAGGCGGTGATGAGAGCGTTGTGGCCGCCGCCGATGAGAGCTACGCGCTGTCCGATGGGCATGATTAGTTCTTGCTCCGCGCGGCGCGCGAGGATTTGGATTTTTGCCAGTCTTTGAGGATGACTTGGCTGGCGATGCGGCCGGGAGCGCCCATAATACCGCCGCCGGGATGCGTGGCCGAACCGCACATATAAAGATTATCGATGGGAGTGCGGTAGTAGGCCCAGCCGGGGACGGGACGCAAGAAGAAAAGCTGCTCAAGAGAGAGTTCTCCCTGGAAAATGTTGCCTTGCGTGAGGCCGAACTCGCGCTCGAGATCAAGGGGCGTGAGAATTTGGCGGCCTGCGATAATTTTTTTTATATTAGGGGCGTGCTCGGCGATGGTGTTGATGACAGCGTCGCCGAAGGCTTCGCGCTGTTCGTCCCAGGTACCCTTGGCAAGTTTGTACGGCGCGTATTGCACGAAGCAGGACATCACGTGTTTGCCGGGAGGCGCGACGCTCGGGTCAGTGAGGCTTGGAATGACGATATCAATGTAAGGCCTGCGGGAGAAATGACCGTACTTGGCGTCATCGTAGGCGCGTTCCATGTATTCGATGCTGGGAGAGATGGAAATCGCGCCGCGAAGATGCGCGCCGGGGCCGGGCAGGCATTTGAAATCGGGAAGCGCATCGAGGGCGAGATTCACTTTGCCGGAAGAGCCGCGGAATTTGTAGCGGCGAACGCTTTCTAGAAAATCGGCTGGGAGCTCGCTGGAATCGAGGAATTTTTCGAAGGTGAGATGGGGATCGACGCTGGAGGAGACGACGTTGGCGGAGATTTCCTCGCCGGATTGCAGCGCGACACCGCAAGTGCGGCCATTCTTGACAAGGATCTTTGAAACGCCCGCTTGCGTGCGAATTTCCACGCCCGCTTCGCGAGCGGCATCCGCGATGGCATTGGAAATTGCGCCCGTGCCACCACGGCTGAAGCCCCAGGAACGGAACGCGCCATCAATTTCGCCCATGTAGTGATGGAGCAGAACGTAGGCGGTGCCGGGCGAGCGAATGCCGAGGAATGTGCCGATGATGCCAGAAGCGGACATGGTGGCTTTGAGGACGTCGGTCTCAAACCACTGGTCGAGAAAATCGGCTGCGCTCATGGTCATGAGCTGGACGAGGGTATAGCGCTCATCGGAAGAAAGGCTGCGAAAACGCTGCATCAGGAAGTGGAGCTGCTTGAGATCGTGCGGCTTGAGCGTGGTGGGATCAGGCGGGATCATGGAGAGCAGCGGCTTCACGAAGCGGCACATCGGCGTCATCATTTTTGAAAATTCGTCGTAGGCTTCTGCATCGACACGGGAATGGCGGCGAATTTCACGCTGCGTGCGGGCGTGATCGTTCATGCGCCAGAGGAAATTGCCGTTGTGCATGGGCGTGAAGGTGCCGTCGAGCGGGAGGATTTCGAGGCCGTGGCGCGGAAGATCGAGTTCGCGGATGATTTCTGGGCGGAGCAGCGAGACGACGTACGAGCATTCGGAGAAAAGAAAGCCGGGAACGATTTCCTCGGTGACGGCCGCGCCACCGAGCACGTGGCGGCGTTCCAAGACGAGCACCTTCTTGCCCGCTTTGGCAAGGTAGGCGGCGTTGACGAGGCCGTTGTGGCCGCCGCCGATGACGATAACGTCGTAGTGCTGCGCCATGCAGAATGACCCCGTTCAATATGCGTACTGAAAAAAGCTGCGACGCGACTGAGAGACTCGATATTTTACTGGCAGGAGCAATGGCGCACAAGTGTATGAGGTCCGGTTGAGTTCAGCTAGCAGGTTTGCGTGGAGTTCCGCCCTGGAACTTATTCCCGCCCAAATTGGAAAGTAGGAAAAGAACCATGAAGGAAAACCTTTAAGGCAGGCCGTGGTGTGCCAAATTTAAACTGCGTAAACGTTAGAATCTTCGAAGAATAGCCCGAAAGTCGCAGATGTGATTTGCAAACTTAGCTGATGGCACAGGGCGTGCATTTTGGCAGAAGGAAGATGCGACGCAGTTTTCGAAGTCGCGTTTCATTTCCGGGGGATCAAGATGCAACGCAGAGTCTTTCTAACGAACGCATTCGGAAGCCTGGCATTGCTAAACACTGGAATCGCCGAGAGGGTCCTCGGAACAATTTTGGAGGCGCACGGGAGTTCTGCCGACTTAGGGGCAAGGGCGAATTCCCAAAGTGACAGCACTGCACCGCAATCGGGGCAGACGGCATTGAGCCATGATGAAGTGAAGGAGCGAGTGTTCAGGCGAGAAAAAGAACAGATGGAGATCATCACGGAATACTCTCCCATCGTCGAGACTTACATTCAGGTCGAGAAGTCCGACCCACTGATGGGCACGCTGCCCAAGAATGACTTCTATTTTCTGGGACAGGCAAATTTTCGTGGTTACACAATGAAAGTTCACTCGATGACGGAGAAAACTCACAAGGGCACGATGATGTGGGCGTTTAATCCCACAGGTTTCCTGCAAATGGCTTTCCTGGATTTCGGCCAGTTCGATAACGATCATTACACGCTTACCTATCGGGACCGGGATTTTCTGGGAGAGGTGCGGTGCTATCTATTTGATGTCCAGCGCACGAAAAAGGCGAAGGGGCCGCGATTTCGCGGGCGAATCTGGGTCGAGGACCAGGACTTCACGATCGTTCGAATGAACGGCGAATATGCGCCGGAAATAAGGTTTTCCGTGCGAAAGCTAGAGGACGAATACTACCTGCATTTTGATTCCTGGCGCACCAACGTGAAATCTGGAGAATGGCTGCCGAGCGACATCTATTCTCAAGACCTGCGAAAAGTCCCACCCACGGGCGGGCCGAGATTCAAGGCGCGGACGCACTTGTGGGGCTATGGACTGACAACGCAAAACCGCGAGGAAGAATTCGGGCGAATGCTCGTGGAGTCTCAGAATAAAGTGAAGGATGAGACAGCAGGGCATGACCGTTCGCCCCTCGAACAGCAGCGCGAGTGGAGAGATCTGTCGGTCGACAATGTCTTTGAAGTGTTGGAGCGCGTCGGCCTGGCCGCGCCGAAAGGCGACGTGGAAAAAGTGCTAGAGACGATCGTGAACAACATTATGGCGACCAATAACTTTGACCCCAGGATTGAAATGCACTGCCGGGTGCTGATGACCAGCGATTTCGAAATGTTTTCGATGCAGAACACGATCGTGCTCAGCCGGGGATTGATCGATGTTGTGCCTAACGAAGAAACGATGGCAGCTTTGCTTGCGTTCGAAATGGCGGACGCGTTGGAGCCCAAACCGGCGCAGGACCAATATGGATTCAGCGATATCTTGCGATTGACGCCGACGGAAGCTTTGAAAAAGCTGTCGTTCGTGGACAGCTCCACAGAAGCGCAGAAAAATGGGGAGAGGGCCCTGGAGTGGCTAAAGAAATCTCCTTACGCCGACAAGCTGGCCAATGTGGGCCTGTTCCTATCGCAACTGCAATCCCAGAAACGCCCGCTGAAGCAATTGATCAGCGCGCGATTGGGAAATCAGGTGTATTTCACGTCGCAACTGCTGCAATCGGCTCCGGCGCTCGAGCCAGCCAATCTGCAACAGATGGGCGCGCTGCCGATGGGCTCGAGAATCAAAATTAATCCGTGGAATGACAGCATCAGCTTGACGAAGACGCACCAGATGGGGCCGATTTCGCCACGCGAGAAAATTCCATTTGAAGTAACACCGATCGACCTATACCTGACGCGATATGTTGAGACATCTGCGGCAAATGTAGAGCACTCCATCGTGCCGAGCACAACGATTCTGGCCGCTGGAGAAAGCGGCACGGAATGATAGCTCGCGCACGATGACGCGTTATTTTTCCGACGGCGGATATTTCGGCGGGATTACCGCATAGCCGGGAGCGGCGGTTTTAAGATTCGGCGGCACAGAAGCTTTTGCGTCGCCGATGGCCCAGCGAATTCCGCCCGCGAGCAGATTAAGATGGAATTGATTCTGCCAATTCTCCGGGCGATCGCCGATGGCGGTGTAGAAAACTTTTCCGCGGCCGTCCATGCGCGCCCAGACGACCGGATAAGGCGGACGCTTGTACGCGTTGCCGTTCATCGTCGAAGTATCCAGCGTGCAAATCACATGCAGGTCGGGAGCAAAATCCTTCAGCGAATACCATTCGTCCATCAAACTGACCGGAGAACGCACTCCTTCCAAGCCGGGAAATTTGGGATCCTCGATGATTACGTTCGCTGTCTGCAAACGCGGATCTTTGCTCTGACCGTGGATGATGAACTCGCCGCCGAGCATTCGGATATAAGGATCGGAATCCGCGCCATGGGCGATATAGCGGTTGGAGAGATCGGGAGGGTCAGGCTGGGTGTGAAAAGTATCCGCGGCTGCGTGGATTCCGACAAAGCCGAGGCCGTTGTGCACAGCGTCCAGAAAAGCCTGCTTACCTTGCGATGACATGGGCGGATTTTTGTCCGTGCCTTCCTCCGTGAGAACGCCGGTGGTGAAGAAAACCGCTGCGGCGTAATCGTGAAATTCTCTTGAATCAAAAATGCGGCCGTCTTTGGAAGCCGTGAGTTCGAAGCCGTATTTGGCGGACATGTCGCGCAAAGCGTTTTCGACGATGCTGGGCTTGCCGTCCGTCACTTTGATGACGGCGTGCTCGAAACCCGACGATTTCGTGAACAAGAGGACGGATTTTTTCTTCGCTCCGCGAGCCGGATGCGGAAAGAGGGACGCGGCACCGGCGACAGCCGTCGTACGAAGAAAATCACGCCGAGTCGAGTGTAAATTCATTTTGGTTTCCCGAGAAAATGCAAATTCGCGTTTTCTCCAACAAAAGAGCGCGCACCGAAGCCGGCGTAGTGTACTGCGGCCGGGAGAAGCGCGGCAAGCACAAGAATGTGACGGCAAGTTCGATGCGGAAACTCTAGCCAGCGTCTTATCTTTGTTTCTCTGGCGGGAATATGCGTCACAACCTGCGCTCGATTGTGGGATACTCTGCCCTGCCTTTCAGCAACTCTGCCGGTTGAAACATCGACGGGAGATTAATCCAGAAAAGTCTTTATGGCGGCGACACTGGATTCAACAGAATTTGAGACGCACGGGGTGCCCCGGCGAAGATGGTTTATCGCTTGCTTGCTGGGCTTCGGAATCCTCGTTAACTACTTCGATCGCGTAAATCTTTCCGTTTCCAAAGATGCCCTGAACGCCGCGTTTGGAATTTCCGCAGTGACCTTCGGTTATTTGTCGAGCGCCTACAATTGGACGTACGCGGCGCTGCAGCTCCCTTCCGGGCTCTTGCTGGACAAGTTTGGCGTCCGACGCGTCGGCTGGATCAGCACGTTCATCTGGTCCGTGGCGACCTTCGGCGCGGCGCTCTCTACGGGCATCGCTGGTTTTTTTTCTGCGCGGCTGCTTTTGGGAATCGGCGAAGCGCCGACTTTCCCGGCAAACTCAAAAGCCATCGGCTACTGGTTTCCGGAGCAGGAACGCAGTCTGGCGACGGCGATATTCGATTCGATGGCAAAATTTTCGTCGGCCATCGGCGTGCCGCTGATTGGCATTCTGCTTCTCCATTTTGGCTGGCGATGGAGCTTCGCCGCGACGGGCTTCCTCAGTCTTCTCTTCTTCGCTTTGTTCTACGCCTATTACTACAACCCGAGCGAAGACAAGCATCTTTCAAACGTGGAGCGCGACTTCATCGCGAAGGGCGGAGCACAACCCGAGGATCGCGCGACGGCCGCCAAAGGAGCGCCGCTCTGGTATTTGCTCCGCCAAAAGAGAGTTGTCGGATTGGCGCTGGGTTTCGCGGGATATAACTACACGTTCTATCTTCTGCTGACTTGGCTGCCGTCTTACTTCTTGGCCGTTCATCACGTCGATTTGTATCATTCGGTTTTGTACACCAGCGTGCCGTGGCTGATCGCGACATTCACGGATCTCGTGATCGGAGGATGGCTCGTCGATGAGCTCATTCAGCGCGGCTGGAACCCGGTTCGCGTGCGCCAGGCGATCTTGATTGGAGGCACCGCGCTGGGCCTGGGAATCCTTGGCGCTGCGCACACGGAAAGTGCCGCCGCCGCGCTTTTCTGGATCAGTCTTTCGATCGGCGGATTATCAGCGGCGTCGCCCGTTGGATGGTCGATTCCTTCACTGATCGCGCCGAAGGAGAGCGTTGGCACAGTCGGCGGAATTTTGAATTTTAGCAATCAGCTTGCAGGAATCGCTGCGCCGATCGTGACGGGCTATGTCGTTCAGATCACGCATTCGTTTGCGTGGGCTTTTATTGCGGCCACAGTGACGCTTGCGCTCAGCATCCTGGCTTATATTTTCCTGCTCGGGCCCATGACCCCTGTGCCGGAACCAGCGTGATTTCGAACAAATTGCCGCGGCTCAGTGCCGAGCGCCGGCGGAATAATTTTTCGTGTCTTTCGTCCTGGCGTTGTAAATCGCGAAGCTGCCATCCGGCGAAGCCGTCAGCTTGATGTAGTTGCCGGCGTCCTCGGTTCCCGAAGGATTGGCGATGTAGGCTGACGCCACATTGTGTGCGTCGCCGCCTTCGTCTGAATAGTGAAGCTGCCAGAGGTTCTCAAGCCCGGGCGATTTCTGAATCGTATCCAAGACGGACGGAGAACCGCCCTTTTTGGCGCCGTTATCCATGATGGCGACGCGCGGAGCAATAGCATCCACTAGCTCGGGACTGTCGCTCTGTAGCCAGCCGTGATGGGAAACGACGAATATGTCGATCTTTCCGAGCTTGTTGACCGGGCACATCAGTTCTCTTTCTTTGTCTTTGGTCAAATCGCCCAAATCCAGGATGCGCAACTTGCCAAACGTGATTAGTACGCCGAGCGAGCGGGCATTTTCCGTATGATCCGCAGGGCCCGCAGTGGTGGACTCGCACACCGGATTCGCTGCGCCAGCCCCAGGCAAGGGACTTTCAATCAGAGCACCGTCCGCGCTAATCACTTCTGCGTGGATTCCCGGGATCGGCAAGACTTCTCCCGGTTTGGCGATGATGCGTTTGTTGTGATCTTTGGCGAGAACGGCTTGATAGGCTTGCCAGGCCTGCTCCGTGGGACCATCCGGGGGTCCGTCGGTGCGTTCGCGGTTCACTCCGTGGTCGATAAATGTTCCGATGGAAATTCTTGCCGCGAGCTGAGGGACGCCGCCGGCATGGTCCGTGTGATAGTGCGTGAGCAAAACAAAATCAATTTTGGAGATGCCCGCCAATTTTGCAGCGGCGGCGATGCGGTCCGCGTCGCGGCCATTGTTATCGGGCCAACCCGTATCGATTAGCAGCGACTTCCCTGCCGGAGTGACAAAGAGGGTCGCTTGGCCGCCTTCGACGTCAACGAAATAAATTTGTAGCGGCTCGGCGCCCATTGCAGGTGGCGTGGCGATTGCGAGCGGAGGGTGCGTGAAAGCAATAAGTCCACAGAGCGCCGCGACGAGAAACCAGCCTCTCATGATATTGCGCAGCGCCGTGCCTCGATCGAAAATGCTTAGCATAGCTTCTACTCCTAGTCTGCTTCAGGCGGCTGGTCGGTCGTGATCTTTGCGGGCTGCACCAGCGCGCGAGTTGCGCCGGTGGAGATTCCGCCATCCACAAGAAGCGTCTGGCCCGTGATGTAACGGCTGGACTCCGCCGCGAGAAAAACGACCGCCGAATCCAGATCGTGCGGCTGACCCGGACGCTTGACCGGGATGCGATCGCAAAGATAATCGACCCATTCTTTGTTTTCGTAAAGGACCTTGTTCTGTTCCGTGCGGAACCATCCCGGAGCGAGACAATTCACGGTGACGCCGAATTTGCCCCAATCGTCGGCGAGGCTCATCGTCAACTGCTTGATGCCGCCACGGCTGGCACCATAGGGCGCGAGACCTGCATAGCCAGCAACGGTGGTGACCGAGCCGATGTTGATGATGCGTCCGTAACGGCGGGCAATCATGCCGCGCGCCACGGCCTGCGCAACAAAAAAACTGCCGCGAAGATTGGTCTCGAGAATCAAGTTCCAGTCATCCCAGGTGACGTCGAGAGCAGGCTTGCGGACGTTACATCCGGCATTGTTGACAAGAATATCGAGATGGCCGAACGCTGCTTCGGCGGACGCCACTGCTTTTTCAATGCTTTCTCTGCTGCGCACGTCTAGCTCGCACGAGAATGCGCGGCGACCGAGGGACTTGATTTCCGCTTCGAAGGGCGCCAGGCGGCTGACGCCGCGGCTGGTCAACACGAGATCCGCGCCAGCTTTCGCTAGCGCGCGCGCCATATATTGACCAAGCCCGCGGCTGGTCCCGGTTACGATCGCGACGCGGCCGCTCAAATCGAAAAGGCCGTCGCTCACGAAACGCTCTCCGGAGTGAGAATCACTTTCATCAAATTGGGCTCGCGCGAGTAAAGTCTTTCAAACCAGCGCGGACCTTCTTCGAGCGGCGCGATCGCCGTGATCAGAGGTTTGACTTGAATCGCGCCGCTGGCCAGAAGTTCGATCGCGCGCGGATATTCACCGGCGGAAGCGCATGATCCCTGAAGACGTATTTGGCGCGTTACAACTTTTTGCAAAGGCAGCGTGACTTCCGGCGAGATATTACCGACCAAAACGACCGTCCCGCCCTTGCGAACACTTTCAATCGAGGCTTTCACAGTTTCGTTTCTGCCCACTGCTTCGATGGCCAAATCAACGCCCGCGCCTCCGGTGAGTTGCATCACTTGTTCAACTAAATCCGCCTTCGCAGACAAAACAGACGTCGCGCCAGCCTGTTGCGCGAGTTTGAGACGCGTGTTGTCCACATCGGCGACGAAAATACGCGCACAGCCCGCCGCGCGCAACGCTTGCAGAGTGAGCAAACCGATCATGCCAGCCCCGAGCACTAGCGCAGTTGCGCCACTCGTGACCGGTGCCAACGATACGCCGTGAAGTGCGACGGACACAGCCTCAAGCATCGCTGCTTCCGCAAACGAAAGACTCTCCGGTAAACGATACAGGATGCGCGAAGGAACGGCGACATACTCTGCAAATGCGCCGGGACGGCGAAACTCGGCACAGGAAACGCCCAGAACCTGGCGGTGGTCGCAGAGATTCACGTCGCCGCGCAGGCAGTTGGCGCAGGCGCCGCAGAAAATGGTCGAGTCAAAAGTGACACGGTCGCCTTTGGCAAAGCCCTTTACCCCAGCCCCAATCGCGGCGATTGTTCCAGCCGCTTCGTGGCCCATGACGATCGGCGGAATTCGCCGGCCGGAAGATCCATCGTAGCCGTGCACATCGCTCCCGCAAATTCCGCAAGCAGCCACGCTGATCAAGACTTCTCCGTCGCCCGGCGTGGGATCGGGAAGATCGGCGATTTCGAGATGTTTGTATTGCGAAAGCAGAAGAGCTTTCACGGGTGACTGCAATCCTTTTTCAAAGTGAGACTCCTCGTTTCCAAGGAATGAAATCGTCCTGGCCGAGCAACTCCGCCTTTGTGCGCGCTTCGCCGCTCGCCACGCCAATCACGCGTTCAAGAATCGTCTCTCCCATTTTCTCGATGCTGGTTTCGCCCGTGATGATGCTGCCGGTGTCAATGTCGATGATGTCAGCCATACGCTGCGCCAGACTCGTGTTCGTCGCAATTTTCAAAACGGGAGCAATCGGATTTCCGGTCGGTGTGCCGAGGCCCGTAGTGAACAACACCACGTTCGCGCCGGCTCCTACTTGCGCGGAGACCGATTCCACATCGTTCCCGGGAGTGCAATGCAAATTCAGGCCCGGCTCCGTGGAATATTCGGGATAATCGAGCACCGCAGTGACCGGAGATGTGCCGCCCTTCTTCGCCGCGCCCGCGGACTTCATCGCATCCGTCAACAAACCGTCCTTGATATTCCCGGGCGAAGGATTCATCTCGAAGCTCGCAAACACAGCTTTGGCGCGCGCTGCGTAGTCGCGCATAAGTTTCGCAAAGCGGTCCGCCACTTCCTTGCGCACGCATCGATCGATCAATTGCTGTTCCACGCCGCAGAGCTCAGGAAATTCCGAAAGAATCCCTTTGCCTCCAAGCGCAGCAACAATATCCGCAGTGTGCCCGATCGACGGATTTGCGGAGAGCCCCGAAAAACCATCGGACCCGCCGCATTGCAGCGCGACAGTGAGTTTCGAGAGCGGAGCAGGTTGACGCGTGAACTTGTCCGCCTCCGCCATCCCCAGAAAAGTCTCGCGGATGGCGCGGCTCAGCATTGCCGCTTCGGAAGCGCTCTTCTGCTGTTCAAAAATCAAGACAGGTTTTTTAAAATGCGGATCGCGGCGCTTGATTTCTTCGAGCAGCATGGGAACCTGCGCGTGCTGGCAGCCAAGGCTCAAGACCGTGGCTCCCGCAACATTCGGATGATGAATGTAGCCCGCCAAAAGGCCGCAAAGGTTTCTGGCGTCTTCATGCGTGCCGCCGCAGCCGGCTTCGTGCAATAAAAACTTGATTCCGTCGATGTTCTGAAAAACTTTGGGCGAAGCGCTCGCTCGCTGGATTTCGCCGAAGGCGGCCTTCTTTAATTCGTCCGCTTTACCCTCGCGATAGAGCCGCGCCAGTTCCGCCACCTGGCTTCGATAAATCTGCGGCGCTGCAAAACCCAATTCTTCTTCAAACGCTTGCTTTAAGACAGCCAAATTGCGATTCTCACAAAAGACAAGCGGAAGCACCAGCCAGTAATTGCGTGTGCCGACTTGGCCATCGTCCCTATGAAACCCGCGGAACGTTTTAGCCGCCCATGCGGAAATATCAGGCGGAGTCCAATCGGGACCGGCTGACTCCGTTTCGTGAAAAGCCGCCGCCGCATGGCGAATGTTGCGTGTCGACAGCAAATCGCCCCGTCGAAGGTTCTCGACAGCTTTGCCCACCAAAACGCCGTACATAATAATGTCGCCGCCCGCACTCACGTCTTGCGTCAAGAATTTGTGTTTGGCCTGCACATCGGAGAGCAGAGTGTAGTCCTGCCCCAAAAAGCTTACGATTTCTCCCTTTTGCAAATTGTAGAGCGCTACGAGAGCGTTGTCGCGCGCGTCGATCCTCAGAACCTTTGCGTGTGTTGAGCCATTCCCTGACATCGGAATTCCACCTTTTCGAAGGTCTGTCTCTCATTCTATCCGGGTCGTTCCACACAAGCCAGCGGAGCAGGCGCGGGGACCAATGGGTGGAGTTATGGATATAATGCCGTATGGGAACCCAGAGGCTCATCCCGATAATTACCTTAATCTGTCTTCCGCTGACTGGCGCCACAGGCAAGGGGGCTAATCGCGCGCCAAAAGTGGAGCGAGGCAGTTATTCGCGCGATGCCTTATTTGTATGTTCGATGCCGGAGACCTCGCCTCCCATCCAAATTCCATCGCCCGACGGCAAGAAGATGATGGTCGTTAGGCCCGATCAGAATGCGGAACTTCCCCGCTCAACTCTCGTTGTGAAAGCCTTTGGACACGATTTTGAAGTTGGTTTTACTTGGTCCCCAGACTGCGAAGTTGCATGGTCGCCTGATTCTCGAGCATTTTTTGCTACTTACACCATGGGTGGTGCAGTCGGCGGCTTCGTGACACAAGTGTTCTTCGTTCAACCGAATGGGCTTAAGCTGGTGAAGCCGACTGCGGAAATAGTAAAGGACTTTATGTCTCGCCCTCGCTATTGTTATTGGGACGAAGGCCCGAACGTCGGCGGCATTATGTGGTTAGGCGATTCATCCAGAATGTTGGTTGCAGCCGAGTCTCTACCGCACAGCAATTGTGAAGAGATGGGAATGTTTCGAGCCTATGAAATCACAATTCCCGAGGGCAAGATTATACACACCTACGATCAGCTCTCAGCCAAAAGGCTATTCTGGCCGCATCTTGGAGAGGAACTTAGAAATGCGGATGACGAATGCCTCAAAAGGCCGAAGTACTGTAAGGCAGAGGCGATTAAAATGGGTAGAAAACAATTCACAGAATGACGTGCCTGTCCTTATCTAGTCGGCGAACTCTTGGAGCTTAGGGAGGAATCGTGCCCGTCGGAACAGCATTTCATGAGCGAACGCTCGCGCTCTGCGAGAGCCTCAATTACCGCGAATGGTCGGGCTATTACACCGTGAGCGTGTACGAGATGCACCACGAGCACGAGTACAACGCCATCCGCAATTCGGCCGCGCTGATCGACATTTCGCCGCTCTTCAAATACCGCATCACCGGAAGAGATGCGACGCGCTTCGTGAATCGCGTGATCGCCCGCGACATCAACAAGGTTGCGATCGATCAGGTGATTTACTGCTGCTGGTGCGATCCGGAAGGAAAAGTGATCGACGACGGAACCATCACGCGGCTCGCTGAAAACGAGTACCGCTGGACCGCCGCGGATCCGAGCTTGCGATGGTTCCAGCAAAATGCGCTGGCGCTCGACGTGAAAATCGAAGACATCTCCGAACAAATTGCTGCTCTCGCGCTGCAAGGGCCGACATCGGGAAAGTTGCTTCATGCCATCACCGACGCGAACGTTGCCAACCTAAAATATTTTCGAGTGACGCGCGGACTCATCGCGGGTGTGCCGGTGGACATTTCGCGGACGGGCTATACAGGGGATTTGGGATTTGAGATTTGGATGCCGTGGAAGGACGGAAAAAAGGTCTGGGATGAACTGATCAAAAAAGGAAAAGCGTTTGACATCCATCCAGCAGGAATGATTGCGCTGGATATCGCGAGAATCGAAGCGGGCCTGATTTTGATTGAAGCGGATTATACTTCGAGCAAAAAGGCACTGATCGCCTCGCAAAAATATTCGCCAGCGGAAATTGGCCTTGGAAAACTGGTCGACCTGAAAAAAGATAATTTTGTCGGACGCGATGCGCTGGCCCGGGAAAAGAAGAGTGGCGGAGCGGAGCGGCGGCTCGTCGGGCTGGAGATTAATTGGAACGAAGTCGAGGCGCTCTACGACAAAATGGGCATGGCGCCGCAAGTTCCAAGCGTCGCATCGCGGGTGGCGGTGCCCGTTTACCGCAATGGGAAGCAAGTCGGCAAGGCTACGTCGACGGCGTGGTCGCCTACGCTGAAGAAAATGATCGCGCTGGCGTGCGTGAGTCGCGACCAATCTTCCGTCGGAGCCACCGTGAATATCGAGATGACCGTCGAGGCCGTCCGCCACACGGTTTCCGCAAGAGTAGTTGCGCTGCCGTTTTTCAATCCGGCGCGGAAAACGTCGGTCCCGGTGATTTAGCGCGCTCAGTGAGTTTTGGCGAAATTCTCTTCTTTAATTAGTAGTCCGTCCAAAGAATTTCTGTCCAGAAGTTTGCCACGCAAGATTACGGCGCGGATTTTCTGGGCATTCTGAATATCATCGAGCGGGTTGGCGTCGAGAAGCAAGAGGTCGGCGGACTTGCCTAGCTCGATGGTGCCCTGGGTTTGGAGTCTGCCAAGAAATTCCGCGGGAAGTTTTGTGGCCGCCTGTAACGCCTGCATGGGCGTAAGACCCGCTCGCACCAAAAGCCCGAGTTCTTCGTGCAGGCTGGAACCTGGAAAAACAAACGGGGCGGTGGTGTCCGTGCCCGCCATAATGGACACGCCCGCCGCGTTCATTTTCCCGACGATTCTTAGCGATGCTTGCATCAGTCTGGCGCGCAAAGCGAACTCCTCCGGCGTCGCACCCTTATCGCGAACTTTCGTTCCCTTTTCCCAATTCGCAAGGACCTGGAGCGGAATATATTTGCGGCGAGGATCGCGTGTGGGATCGGTCTCGGGCGTGGGATAGGCGTCGTTGCGGAGAAGTATCAGCGTGGGAACCTGCCAGGTTTTGTTGAGCAAGAACTTTTCGATAAGCGCGGCTGCTTGCCGGTCCGAATAACTCTCGAGCAGTTCGCGCTGCCAGGCAAGTTCGCGTTCACGGGATTGCCCGGTCGTTCCCTTCTTGGGGCCCGCGGCAAACTGTTTGCGGATCAAGAGAGGCTCGTCGCTCGAACATGCGCGGAGGACTCCGGTGAGGTGCTCGATGCTTTTCTGGCCGGCATCAGAAGCCTCGGCAGCTGTCACGCGGTCAGGAACGTGGCCAACGAAAGTGATATGTTCGCGGCGGCAAACGTTTGCGATTGCGAAGTAGGCGTCGCGACTAAGATTGGATTGCACTTTGATGAAATCGGCACCGCGGGAAATCAGAGAATGGACATCCGCTGCGGCTTCCGCCGAGTTGGTGACAACCAGCGAGGGCTGAAAAAATGGCGGGCTTCCATCGAGATACGGCCCCGCAAAGAAAATTCGCGGAGCCTGGAGCTGCCCGCTCTCAATTTCGCGCCGCAAAGCGACGAGGGAATTGAGATCGCCGCCCATGTCGCGGACCGTGGTGATCCCGTTCGCAAGTAGAAGCGGCAGAATGAATTCCCGGCTTCCTGTAGGTTCGCTGGCGCCGGTGAGATGGACGTGCATATCAACGAGTCCAGGAATAAGAACTTTTCCAGCAGCGTTGAGAGTCTTTGTGCCGCCAGGGACGGAGATGGATTTTGACGGGCCGATCGCGGCGATTTTTTCGTCAGAGATGAAAACTGTCATGTCCGGCTTGGCGGCGGCCCCGGTGGCGTCGATGAGAGTGACATGCGTGATGGCGAGCGATGGCGGCGGAGGCGAAGAACACGAACAGAAAAGAATGACGAGCGCAAAAAACAAGAACGAGCGCCCACGAACGCGGCCGGCGAGTCCACTCGATGACGATTGGACTCGTCTTTTGATTCGTGAAGGGCGGTGGTCGAGCATCATTCCACGAGGCGGTTATATTTTTTCAGCACAGCGCGCAGTTTGTCGTGAGGGAGCGCGATGACTTTGTGATTCTCGATGCCGGTCATGGTTTCGGCGGCCACCATAGCGTTGACAACGGCTTCTTCGGTCGCTTGCACCGTGGCGGTAAAAATGGGATCGAGCAGATCGTTGGGGAGCATCTGGAGAGAGACCGGGTGATCGACAGCCTCGACGCCGGGGTTGGCCGTCGAGAAAGCAATGAAGATGTCGCCGGAGCCATTGCCGGAGGTGCTGCCATCGCGGCCGAGGCCGAGAGAAACGCGGCGCGCGAGGCGCTTGAGCTGGTTAGGCAGAAGGGGCGCGTCGGTAGCTACGACAACGATGATGGAGCCGCGCTCGGCTTCGCCGAAGGAAGCTGAGGCATAAGCTGGATCTTCGGGAATCTCCAATCCAACGGGCACGCCAGCGATTCGCAGATTCGGCCGGCGGCCGTAATTGCATTGGACCAGCACGCCAACCGTGTAGCTCGCACCTTTGATTTCTAACCGGCGCGAAGAAGTTCCGATGCCGCCCTTGAATTCGTTGCAAATCATTCCCGTTCCGCCGCCGACGTTGCCTTCTTCGACGGGACCGCCATGCGCGGAATCGATGGCGTGAAACGCGTCTTCGGGCTTAACGTGAAAACCGTTGATGTCGTTCAGCCAGCCATCCCATGTCTCCGCAACGACGGGAAGCGACCACCAATAACCGGTAGGATCAGGCTCGCCGTGATTGACCCGCCACTGAATCACCGCGTCGCGAACAACGCCGACGCTGTGCGTGTTGGTGATCATCACAGGGCCTTCGAGAAAACCAGACTCTTCCACCCATGTCGTGCCGGTCATTTCCCCGTTGCCATTCAGCGACCACCAGCCCGCAAACACTGCATCGGACATCGAGTTCTTGCCGCGGGGCAGAATCGCGGTGACCCCTGTGCGGATGGGGCCCTTGCCAATTTGCAGCTTGCCTTCTCCGGAGATCAACGTGGTGTCGCCAACGGCGACGCCGGAAACGTCGGTGATAGCGTTGAGCGGGCCCGGGGTGCCCTCAAACGGAACGCCGAGATCGCGAGCGCGCGGCTTGGCCGGCGGCTTGTCCTGCGCTGGAATCAGCGATGTGGCTAGAAGGCTCGCGCAAAGAAGGAGTGCAAACTTGATAGAAAAATGGCGCATAGCAAATCGAGATCCTCCAGGAATCAAATGAACGGCCCGGGATAAAAATAAAATACGGCGGCACCTTAGTTGGAAAACACTTTCGCGAGCGCGGACGTGAGCGCGCTGGCTACGAGAGCCGAGTCTTCCGGCGTAAGGATGAAAGGCGGCGCGAGAAGAAGATGATCGCCGCGTGTACCATAGACACAGCCCTGTGTCGGATAGGCTAGAACACCTTCTTCCATCGCGGCCGCCTGAATTTTCTCGGCAATACGTTCAGCAGGATCGAACGGTTCGCGCTTGGATTTGTCTCGGACGAACTCGATGCCGATGAGAAGACCGAGACCGCGAATTTCGCCGACGTGACGATGTGTTTGAAGCGGAGAAAGATCGGTTTGCAATGTTTCTGCTGCTGGTGCGACACGCGCGAACAGGTTGTGAGACTCAATGTAATCCAGAACAGCGTTGCCTGCCGCGGTGGCAACAGGATGCGCCTGGTAAGTGAATCCATGTTTGAAAGCGCCGGAACCGCTTGCAAAGGCTTCGATTATATTGGCCGCGACAAGAACCGCGCCGAGGGGAGCGTATCCGCTGGCGATTCCCTTCCCGGTAAGAATAATGTCCGGCTCGATGTCCCAATGCTGCACAGCAAACGGTTTGCCAGTGCGGCCCATGCCGGTCATCACTTCGTCGGCGATCAGGAGGAGGCCCTGCTGGCGGCATATTTCGGCAATGCGCGCGGAATAACCTTCCGGCGGCACGGCGGCGCCCAGGGTTGCTCCAACGACGGGTTCAAAAATAAAAGCGGCTGCGGAAGTTGCATCGTTCGAGCTGAAATAAGAATCCAATTCATCCGCGCAAGCGAGATTGCACTGCGGGAATGTCTTATCGAACGGACAGTGGTAGCAAAAACAAGGCGCGATGTGGCCCCATTCGGCAAGCATCGGTTGGTAGGGAGCGCGGCGAGCCAAGTTTCCGCTGACCGTCATGGCGCCCAGTGTGCTCCCGTGATAGCTCTGACGCCGCGAAAGGATGCGGTAACGATCGGGCTGGCCTATTTCTAAATAATATTGCCGGACGAGCTTGATGGCCGTTTCTGTCGATTCGGAACCGCCCGACGTGAAATAAACGCGACCACCTTTTTGGAAGTTTGGCGGAGCGAGCCCGAGCAGTCGCGCCGCAAGCTTTTCAGATGGCTCGGAATGAAATTGCGAAGTGTGCGCGAAAGCGAGCTGCGAAGATTGATCCGCCATGGCGCGGCCGATTTCGGGAACGCCGTGACCGATGCTGACGACAGCGGCGGAGCCCGCCGCATCAAGGAACTTGCGCCCATCCGCGGTGAAAATCCAGCAGCCTTCGCCGCGAACAGCGACGGGAAAACCCTTGTGAAAATCGCGCGGAAAGACGGCAGCGTCGTTTGACATGCGGACTCTGTCAGCGATTGTAGCAGACTCGCCGAGTTCACCCGGCGGCGAACGCATCCGTCGAAGCCGATTGCGGCCAATTTCCGCGCGCGCTTGGAATCGCTCAAAATTCGTGACATCATCCAACGTTCCATGCTGGGAAAATGCAATGTTCGACGCGGCACGATGAGGTAATGAAATGACACGAGCGAGTCTGCGAATTGGTTTTTTCATTGCAATGCTCCCCGCGGGTGTGTCTTGCGTGCACGCGCAAGAAGCGGCGAAGCATGCCATAACGTTCGACGACTTGATCCACATGCATCGCGTGGCGGAGGCGCAAGTGTCGCCCGATGGCAAATGGGTGGCGTATTCGCTGACAACACCGGACCTCGAGGCGAATCGAAACGCGAGCAATATCTGGATTGTGCCGACTGCGGGCGGCGCTTCTATTCAGCTCACACAGAGTGGGCACGATTCGTCGCCCGTCTGGTCGCCGGATGGAAAGACCATCGCATTCTTGTCCTCGCGCAGCGGAACTTCGCAAGTGTATTTGCTGTCGATGGATGGCGGGGAAGCGCAACCGTTCACGCACCTCTCGACGGGCGCGGACATCGTGAAATGGTCGCCGGACGGAAAGACGATTGCGTTCACTTCGGGCGTGTATCCGGACTGCAAAGAGGATGCTTGCAACCGTACGCGGGACGAGGAAAAAGAAAAAAACAAAGTGAAGGCGCGCGTCGCAGAACATCTTCTTTACCGGCATTGGACGCACTGGAACGACGGCAAACGGAGCCACTTGTTTGTTGTCGCTGCTGACGGCAGCGGGGCACCGCGCGATCTGACCGCGGGGGCGAACTATGACGTGCCTCCGGATCAACGCGGCGGGGCCGGGGATTTGAATTTTTCGCCGGACTCGAAGGAAATCTGCTTTACCGCGGTGACCGATCCTGTGGAAGCCACCAGCACGAACGGCGATCTGTTTGTTGTGCCGGTGGCGGGCGGCGACGCAAGACGAATCACGACGCAAAAGGGGTTTGACGGCGAACCCACATACTCGCCAGACGGGAAATACATCGCGTATCACGCGCAGTTGACAGCGGGGTACGAATCGGACCGCTGGCGCGTGATGCTGTATGACAGAGCGACGGGGAAAATCGAGAACCTGACCGAAGGCTTCGACCGCAGCGCAGACGAGTTGCTGTGGTCCGCGGACAGCAAGACCATTTATTTCACCGCGGAAGACGAAACACTAAAGCCGATTTATGCGCTGACCGCGCACGCGGGAGCCGAACCGAAAAAACTCATCGCTGACAGCTACAACTCGGAAATCACGTTGAGCAGCGACGGAAAAACATTGGTGTTCGAGCGTACGAGCCTCACACGCCCCGCTGAGATATTCGCCGCTTCGAGCGATGGTAGCGGCGTGCGGCAGATCACGCATCAAAACGACGGCATTCTTGCGTCGCTGATCATGAATGAGCCCGAAACTTTCTGGTTCGAGGGGGCCGGCGGCACGCATGCGCAGGCCATGCTGATCCGGCCGCCAGATTTTGACGCGACAAAAAAATATCCCCTGCTCGTTCTGCTGCATGGCGGGCCGGAAACGATGTGGTCGAACGCCTGGGGCTACCGCTGGAACGCACAAGTGTTTTCGGCGCCGGGCTATGTAACCCTGATGATCAACCGTCGCGGCTCGACCGGCTACGGCCAGAAATTCACGGATGAAATCGCCGGCGACTGGGGCGGCAAAGCGTATATCGACATCATGGACGGCGTCGACTACGCGCTGAAAAAATATCCATACATCGATGGCGCGCGGATGGCAGCCGCGGGCGGCTCGTACGGCGGGTATCTGGCGGATTGGATTGCGACGCATACAGGGCGCTTTAAGGCCATCATCAGCCACGCCGGCGTTTACGATCTTAACTCGATGTACGCCACGGAAGAGCTGTGGTTTGAAGAGCACGACATGCAAGGCACACCGTGGACGAATCCGGAGGGTTACCACAAATGGGCGCCGGCGACTTACGCGGCGGAGCTTGGCAAATTCAAAACGCCGATGCTTGTGATTGACGGCGAGCTGGATTTTCGAGTGCCGTACACGCAGTCGCTGGAATTATTCAACACATTGCAGAGGCAAGACGTGCCGTCAAAACTCGTGATTTTTCCAGACGAAGGACATTGGGTGCTGAAGCCGCAAAACAGCCGATTCTGGTACAAAACATTTTTGGACTGGCTGGCGACATATTTGAAATAGTCTACGGTGCGCGCTCAGACTCACGCCGCGAACAAGCGCTGCAGCGTGCGGCGTGCAAACCGGAAAAGATGGAAGAGTAAGTAAGCGGAGAGCACCAGCAGAGCGGCGACGATGACCGTAGTTGCCACGGGGTGCACTGTGGCCATCCACGTCAGCCAGACAGCCAAGACATCTTCTCCGAAGCTCAGCGCCCAATTACTGAAAGGCTCCGGCACGGTGTTAACCGCTGCACGAGCGCTGGCTTTTGTACCGTGCGAGGTTAGCGCGACTCCGCCGGCGATGAGCGCGGCACCCCAGCGCCATTCCGCGGGAGCGGCGACGGCAGCGCTATAGGCAAGCAGCGCGGCGGCGGGCGGACGGATGAATGTGTGGACCAGATCCCACACGGTATCGATGTAAGGAATTTTGTCCGCGAAAAATTCGACCAGGTAAAGAGCCACCGCAACGCCGATCACGACGGGATGAGAGAGAGCGTGGAGCGAACCGGGAAGGTGAATGACACCGAAACGCTCGAGGAGTCCGAGGGTTGCGACCGTGGCATAGAGATTCAGGCCGGAGGAAAATCCAGCGCCCAGGGCGAGCCCCAGTGTCTCGATGGGATTCATTCCGTTCATCATAACAAAGCGAACTGCCGCGAGTAGAGAGTAACTTCTGCTCACCTTTCAAATACGTTTCGTTTGACCAATTAGTTCGAGACGGAGATGCTCTTTATAGAGCGGTCACCCATGTTCGCCCTCAGTCACCTCTTCTATCCTTGGGGATTTATTCTGCAAATCCTCGCGATTGTACATTTTGTGAAGCGCCGGCCGGAGGGCTACTGGTTTTTCATCATTTTCTTTGGCGGCTTTCTGGGAGCCGGCGTTTATATCGTCGTCGAAATGCTGCCCGATTTGGGTTTGCTTCGCGGAGTATTTCAGGGGTTCGGACGAAAATCACGGATTCAGACGGTGGAAACACAGATTCTGGACAATCCCTCCGCCGCGAATTACGAGGAACTAGGCGAGCTGTATAAAGACCAGGGAGAATTCGCGAAAGCGCGCGAGGCGTTCACGAATGCGATCGCGGCGCGCAGCGATTCCGTATATACGTTTTATTATCGGGCGCAGGCTTCCTTGGGGCTGGGGGATTTTGCTGCGGCAATCCCCGATCTGGAGCGCGTCGTGGCCAGCGACCGGAAGTTCGATTACTACAGAGCTGCCGGACTTTTGGCTGATGCTTACGCGCGAACCAGACAATTGGATCGCGCTGCCGAATTGTATGGCGACGTGGCGCAATTCTCGACCACGACTGAAACGCTTTACAACTATGCTTACTTTTTGAAGCTTGCGGGTCGCCGCGACGAGGCGCGCGAGTGGGCGCAGAAGCTGCTGGCGAAAAAACGGACGCTGCCGCGGTATATGCAGCGGTATGAGCGGCCGTGGTTCCGAAAGGGCAAGACGCTCTTGAAGGAACTGGCGAGCGCCTAGAGCACGCACACACAGCGGACTTGGAGCAACAAAAGGTCGAGCGGCCGCCTCCTGCATGTCGCAAGCCGCGTCTTCCCATCTCAGGAATGGAGAGTGAACCAGGGGCAAGCGTAGGCGGAAGCAGCCGGCAAGCTTTCTGCCGAATTGGGGTATCGGGGGACAGACACAGAGTTACTGCAGAGCGCGGCGAACTGAGGGGCGAGTGAAGGACCCGGCGTATAAGATTCAGCTGGTGTATAAGGATACGGAGTATCCGGAACTGATTCCGGCGGTGCGGAACGGCGACGCGGTTTTGATGCCAAGCGTGAAGTATCCGAACGTTTCCGTGCCAGGCCACCGGATTCCGTTTTTGTGGACGATGTTGGCGCATCGGCGATCGAGGATTCGCTTGTGATTGATGTGTTTATACCGCTCTGGGAGGATTACATTACTTGAGCCGATTTCTCGGTGTGGTGGTTATTCTTCGTCAGCGAACTCAAAGCCCAATGGGGAAACTTTATTTTCGGATGCTATGGCTGCTCCCGATTCTTTTCGCTGGACCGGTTTGGGGCGGGCAGCGAATCAAAAATATTAAAGTGGCCGTGACGAATCCGGGCCCGACGGCTCGGAGCGCGGCAGACATTGTTATCCCCATCCGAGAAATACGGAGAGTCGCGCCGGATTTCAGGCCTGGCACGGTGATTGTGACCGCGACCGGCGCGAGCACGCTGGAAGAGGACGCATCGGTCGAACAAACGGAAGAGCTTCCATCGCAAGCTGATGATCTGGATGGAGACGGGAAAGCGGATGAGCTGGCGTTTCAGATTGACCTTGCGCCAAAGCAGACTCGAGTTGTGACGATTTCTTATGGTGATGAAAATCGCATTTGGCGATTGCGAAGCGATTACAAACAGAGGACGGCGGCACTTTTCAGCCGCAAAATCGAAGGGCCGGGGTGGGAATCGGAGCGGGTGGCGTTTCGGATTTATTTTGATCCCAGAAACGCTATCGATATTTACGGAAAGCGGCGCCCCGCGTTGCAGCTTGGGATGTATGCGGCGCCGGATTACGTGTATCACGACGAATCTCCGGAGGGACGGGACATTTTTGAAGTGGGTGACTCGATCGGGATCGGCGCGGTCGCAGCGATGGTGGATGGGAAACTGATCAAAGTGGCGGACGTGAAAGAGCGCCAGTGGCGAATTCTGGCAAGTGGACCGGTGCGGTCGATTGTCGAGCTCGAGTACGATGGATGGAACGCCTCCGGGAAAATCATTCATCTGCGATCGCGAATCACACAATGGGCGGGAGAGCGGGGATTCGAGCACGCGATTTGGGCGGATTGCGGTGACAATTTTTCGTTCGTGACCGGGCTTCCTGTGAAAGCTGGCATTTCTCCGGTGAATTCGGGCAAGGGTTCGCCGGTGGCTTGGATTGCGAGTTGGGGAGCCCAGGTGGCTGCGCCTGGGGCCAAGGCGACAGAGGAGCTTCGAGATCAGAATCTTGGACTCGCGGTGCTCACCGGGGCGCCAGCAGCAAAATTTGTAGATGACGCCAAAAATCATCTCGTGGAGTTTCACCTAAAAAATGGTGAAGCTGAGTGGTATGCAATGGCCGCGTGGGACCAGGAAGGATCGAATCGGAAAATCGGTTTCTGGGATGGGACGGATCAGGAAGTGGCACCATCTTTCGTGTTGCCTTCGAATGGGATCACGCAGGGCGCACAGTTTCTTGATGCAGTTCGAGACGAAGCCGGGCGGATAGAGGTGCCGGCGACCATTCGAATTCTATCCAGTTCGGCTGACGCCGAGCCGGCGCCTGCCGATACGCTGGTCCCGCATAAATCGAAGACTATTGAGCAGGCGCTTGGGCTGTTGCGCCAGGACATCGACCGGACGGCCACAACTTGGGAGCCGATTCTTCGTGGTTCGCCAGACCCTCTCAGCACAAATGCCGGACAGGGATTTTTCACGGAAGCGGACAACAAGTCCGGAGAATGGCAAAAACAGGACGGATACAGCTGGACGGGAAGCTTCTGGGCCGGCGAACTCTGGCGTTTGTATGGCGCAACACATGACGAGAAGTATCGCACGTGGGCGGAGCTGTGGGGCTCAAAGCTGATCGGACAGGAATCACAGGAAAATCACGACACGGGATTCTTGAATTATTACTCCGCGGCACTTGGATACGATTTGACGCAGGATGAAAAATGGAAGGCTAGCGCGATGCGCGGGGCGGAGCGCCTCGAGCAATTATTTAATCCGAAAACGCAACTGATCGCATCGTGGAAGGTCGGCGGAGACGACACAATCGTGGACACCCTGATGAATCTGCAACTGCTTTGGTGGGCGAGCGACAGGAGCGGCGACGAGAAGTGGCGCGAGCTTGGGAAGAAGCACGCGCTGCGAACCGCGGAATGGATTGTGCGGCCCGATGGATCGGTATTTCAGTCCGTGCACTACAATCCGGGAAACAGTCCGCAGAATTTTGAACTGCATGGCGGCGTAGGGGAAGACAAGGGCCTCAAGCTTGAAAACAAAGCTGCTGCCGGGCAATGGGTTTTCAAGCACACGCATCAGGGCTATGGGCCGGACACGACATGGTCGCGCGGACTTGGCTGGGCGCTGTACGGCTTCTCCGTTGCCTATACCGAGACGCACGAGCCCGTGTTTCTTTCTACGGCGCAACGAGTTGCGGATTATGCGCTCGAAAATCTGCCGAGCGATTCTGTGCCGTGGTACGACTTCGACGATGAAGGCGTTCACTATCGGAATCGAGACACTTCCGCAGCCGCGATCATCGCTGGCGGCCTTTTTCGGCTTTCCGCGATTACGACGGACACGGCACGCGCCACTCGTTATCGAGATGCGGGCGAGCGTATCGTGCATTCGCTGATCGACAATTACCTGACTCCCGTTGGAGAGGACGATCACACAACGCCTGGCGTTTTGCGCCATGGAAGCAGTGTTCGGCCGCATGATGCCATGCTGATCTACGGGCAGTATTACTTGCTCGAAGACCTGCTCTGGCTCAAGCAGCACAAACGCTCGCGTTGACCCGAAACGGCGCTTCCTATTTGCACAACAGCCTCAAGGTGCTCTGGCTTATTCCTCGCCTCAAAGCCATGGGACTCGGCGAGCGGGGACTGGGTTGGCACGGCTTCCGACGCTTCCGTAAGACTGAGACTTGGTCGCGTGATAAGCGAGTCCAAGAGGACATAAATAACTTCTGAATGGGGCACCAACCAAAAACGATGTCAGAGCTTTACGCCCGATTGGACGAAGAACTTGTGTATCGTTTGGCAGAAGAAGAGGCGATGGGCGCGGGCTTCGAAATTCCGGTTGCTCCAAGTTGCTCCAAAATTTCGGAAGAGTTGGAACTCGAATTAGAATTGCAAGAGCAGTAGAATCAGAGGGTAGCCAAGGATGCGCCCGTAGCTCAGTTGGATAGAGCGTCTGCCTTCTAAGCGCGGCTTCCGGCTCCAACAACCCCATCCAATTTTTCTAACTATCAAAGTTTCCAACAAATCGGGGCATCTGCTTTTCGCTCAAAGATAACTCGAATGGATCGAAAACGTTGGATTCTTGCACAGTTGGTGCACAGTCGAGATCATCCCGAGCAGTCGGTTAACAGACATCTGAATTAGTTCATCACATTTTACCGGGGCGGATCTTTTCCGAGGAGAAGCAGTAAGTTGCGGTGAAGCACGAGAGCCAACTTCTCTTCCGTATTCACTTTTTGTTTGCGGCTTTTCAACGGTTTTCCACAACTACTTTGACAGTAGCGTGACACCCACCCTTTCGGGCGCACCCAGAGTTTGTAGGCCGGAACGGCTACATCGCCTAGCGAATCCTTCTCGACCCGGGTATCTGTTTGGCCCATGACGTACTCTCCATTCACAATGTGCATCGGATTCCTGTCGCAAACTTCCGTATAAACTCGCAACCCTATCGTGGAACTCACCAACAACTCGGGCTCCCCGTGCATCGCACTGCAATCAGGATTTCATACGCGATTGCATCGCCATGGCGACAAGTGCGCCTATCAAAATAGCTGGGAAAAGTTGACCAATGGCGGCCTCGGCGATAGTGAGGGATCGCGCAATCGGAGAGATTGGAAGGACTTCGCCGCCTACTGTGGTGAGGTTACAAAAGCTGAAATACGTCAGCTTCGAAATGAGTTGGTCGAAGCTTGCCGGCGCGGTGACGAAATGAAAAGAACCCGGTCGGGATTGTTCGACGATCTGGAAAGCGGAAGCCCAAGCCATCCCCACCAGCAAATATGCAGAAATTCCTCCCTGGATGCGGCTCCAAGTAACCGGGCCGCCGCGAAACATCACGACGAGGACGATGCGGACATAAACCAATAACGTTATGGTCGCTAAAACGCTGCCGAACTGGTGCAGGAGCGGCGTCGGGCGGAAGCGCCCCACGGCCAACACAATCGCCGTCACGACAACGTTTGTGCTAACGGCGATAGTATCGATGCGACTCTGCTTGGCGGCAAAAGCCGCAAACAGCATGAGAGCTATGATCACGGAATCGAGAGCTGCTCGCCATGGCACACCCGCGTCCCGCAAAGGGGTGACCACGAAAACGAGTAAGACCAGCGAAACGGTGACTAACGTAAGGCCGAGATCACCGGACCAGAATTCTCCTGACTTTATTCCTATTGGAAAGCGCGGATTTCTTGAGTGTTCATCTACGGATTGCATTAAGGGTCCCTCCGTTCAACAAAGACTTGGAATCAACTCGACAGAGAAATTAATGCAAGCGTAGCGCCAAGTACAACCTCTTCGTTTCCCGCAATCTTACGGAAAGTTTCCCGATCCGGCCCAGAATTCTCTCCGAACTCTCGTGAATTCGCGAAGGAGCCGAATCATGCGCCGTTCCATAGCCTTTGCGTTTTCAGTGGCTTACGAATGGCGCGAATTTTGCACTCCTTCCAACACGGCGTCCATTCTGAAAAGAAAAGAGCGTCAAGTCGAAGTCAAAAAAACGGGCTTCGGCCTTTGCCGAAGTCAGAAAGATCTTGAAGGAGGAAAGAATGAATCGAAGCAGGCATTTGGTTTTTCTGTGGTGCCTGTCTGTGTGTGGAGGCATGGTTCCCGGCGTGGCAACGGCTCAAAGCACCACCGCCCCTGGGTCCGCTCCTTCGTTCCGCGGAACGAGCACCAGCCAGAGCAAAATCTTGTCCACAAGTGATGAGGTCACTGCGACGGGGACAATCCAAGAAGTAGTTTCCACATTCGCGAAGGAGGGACCGCGAGGCATCCACGTAATCCTGACCGGCCCTCAGGGGGTCATCGATGCCAGCGTGGGGCCTTATCTGAGTACGGAAGTCCAGCAGAGCCTGGCTAGCGGACAATCCGTGACCGCCCAAGGCGTGCTGACCACGGTCAATGGGCACGACTACATGCTCGTCCGCCAGTTGAGCATCGGCGACCGTCAAATCACGGTCCGAAACCAGGCCGGGTTCCTGGTTCACCCGGCGAACACCCACACCCGCGAGAATGGCTCTACGAAGGGAGACAATCAGTGAATTTGCGCAAAAACATTATCGCTTCAGGCCTTCTCGCGCTCGGCGTATTCATCGCCGGCTGCGGCGGCTTCGGAAACGGACCGAACCCCAGCGGAATTACGGTGAGCATCGCGAATGCGCCCGGCTCCATGGTCCTCAGCACTTCGGCCAACATTACAGCCGCTGTCAATAACGACAGCAGTTCCTCCGGCGTTACGTGGACTATTTCTTGCAGCGGCTCGGCGTGCGGCAGCGTCAGCCCCGCGGGTGGTCCCGGGAACAATCCCAACACAACCTATACGGCACCTACCGCCATTCCCTCTTCCGGCACGGTAACCCTCACGGCCACTTCTGTCGCCGACACAACAGCATCGGCAAGCGCTACGATAGCCATCAAGGCGAAGGCTACTCCGGTTATAGCCGACGGCAATTACGTGTATCGCCTTACGGGCGAGGACGACAATGGTCCGTACTTCGTCGCGGGCGTGTTCACCGTCTCGAATGGCGCCATCAGCGGCGGCGAGCAAGACTACATTGACCTGGCGGGCGGCACCGAGAACAGCCTGGTCGCCTCTCGCAGCAGCTTGACTCCCGCATCGAACGGCAACTTCCAACTCGTTTTGGCCACCGGCAACTCGAACCTCGGTGTGAATGGAGTAGATACTTTCCGAGGTACGTTAGTGTCCGCAACCCACGCACAAATTAACGAATTCGATTCCTTTGCTGCGGGAGGTGGAACCATCGACCTGCAGACCAGCATAGCGGCTCCAGCCGGCGGCTATGCCTTCAATCTTGGCGGAGTCGACGGCGCGACACAGCCAAACCCACTGTTCATTGGAGGTGTTCTCACCGTCAGCGGGAACTCCATCTCTTTGGCCAGCAGTGTCTTCGATTATTTCGACGGGGGGTCCGTTGGCCAGAACCAGAGCTTCACCTCAGGCACGGTGAGCGCACCAGACTCGCTCGGTCGCGTGGATATCACGCTCACGCCAACGCAGGCCTCGGGCGGTGTCGAATTCGGACTCATCGGCTATATCGTCGGCACCAACCGAATTCAATTCGTTGAATCGGCAACCGATACGCTGGGCGGTACGCTCGGCGGAACGGCATTGGGACAAGGCGCGAATGCCGGCAATTTTTCGGCGGCAAGCGTCGGCGGCAATACTTACGTGTTCATAGCTGCGGGAGAAGATGCACCAAACGGTGGAGCCACCTTTGCGGGCGGATTCGCACTCAACAGCAACAGTACAGTCTCGGGTGTTCTGGCCTATAACGACGGAGTCTATCGTCAGGGCCCGGAAATCAGCGGCGGAGACTGGGCCGTGGATTCCCTCGGCCGCGTGGCTTTGACCAATCTGACCACTTCCGGTTCGAAGATCGGTAACGGCCCCTTCGCCTTCCAGTTGTACTTGGATGGCGACGGCAACGCCCTCGAACTTGGTAGCGATGCCATCGAGGGCTCAACCGGCCCCGCCTTCGTGCAGACAGCCGGCGCGCTGAATCCTGGCAACTATGCTATGGCAGCACAGGGAGTCGCCGGCATTTCGCCGTACCCCACGTGGGCGGCGGTCGGTCCAGTGACGATCAATAGTTCGTTGAACTGGAGCGGATTCACTGACTACAACGTGCTTAGCGGAACGCCTGTGACGAGCCTGGCTCTCTCTGGCACTACGAACGAATCGGCGGGTTTGTTCTCGATCAACGGCTTGAATGCTGTTTCTCCGATGCCGAGTACACCCGAGTTCGGCTATTACCCGATCAACGACTCGTCTGTGTTGGCCATCGAAATGGACAACAATCAGTTGGGTCTGTTCATCATCGAGGCGATCCAGCCCTAACCCTAAACCCAAAAACGCTTCGCCGGTGTCGCAGACTCTGCGCCACCGGCGAACTTTTTTATGCAAAAAAACTCAGCGTACTCAGCAGCTGCCCCACCAAGTTCCCGGGAAAGAAGTCCGCAGCCCAGTTCTAATTTGGTTCCAGAAGCCCGTTTGCTTACGCAGCGCCAGTATCACGAAGGCAACTTCCCTCGCTTCCCCTGCATTGCCAACTCATTGGTGGCACTCCCATGATGTCCCGCCATCTCTTCGAGCAGCCCTCATCTGAAGGACCTAGCGGATAAGAATGCCCCCAGTCGCGATGGACACTGCGACGTAGACACTGTATGAGAGTGCCTCGTGCATCGCGGCGGCTAGTTCGGCCGGTCTCAAGACTCCCGGAGCCAAATTGATGAGACCTGAAGGCCCGTTGCCGTTGACGAGCACCACTCAACGATCCGGAGCTGCCACGGCAACTCCGGGGGCGGCCAGCGTAGCTTACCCCATCGAACCCCAGAGCGTCTGAGTATGAAAGGACGCACCAGCGGGCATACGGGCAAAGCCGAGTCCCATGGAAACGGTTTCCGTCTCCTCGAACAAGAAAGTCGTTGCAGCGGAGAAAATTGGCCCATTGCGGATAGAGCGCCTCAGCGGCGATTGGATCGCTTCTGCTCCCGGGAGGCGTACACGAGGAAGTAGCTTGGGGTCCAGGGCGGCCACGACGATTGGAAAAGCGACGAGCCAGAAGGGTTAAGATCTCTCCCATTTCTACGCAGGGATAAATCTTGCCGCCAGTACGAACGGGGTGATGAGAAATGGCGCTCGTTTTTGCCGGGTCGAGCCTCACTGTGAAGGCGCCGGTCGTTCTGAATCGCGAGATCGGCGTGAAACGCCACGTACACGGACCGCCGGTGATAGAGGCTTTCGGCAATCAGGGCCTCGCAGGCCACATTTTGCCGCGCGAGCACGGAACGAAACCACTCGTATTCTCCATTGCCAAGTATGTGGAGCACCAACGGACGTGCTACCTTCGCGGATTTGCTCAGCACTCCCCAGGAGATGAAAAACGGGGAGATTTTCCGCGTAGGCGCCAGCGACGCCGGCCAACGCCCCCAGCCCGTCTACGCCGTGGGCGGTGCAGAGTGCTCCGACGCCGTTAATTCGCGCGTAGCCGTCTGCTGCGTAGGCTCCATTGAGTCTGTTGCAGCGCTGGAGCCAGTAAATCTGAGAGTTCTGGCAAATCGCGTCGTTCACGGGAAAGGAAAAATCCCGGGGATGCAGGGTTCAGCGATCTGAGCGAAGAAATCGCAATCCGATTGCCGCGCGAGTGGTCACGCTCTGAACGGCAGAAACGGGAAGTGTGATCGATTCACACTTCCCGCCGCGCTCGACTGTGAACAAGGCCTACTGGGCTACCGGGGACCAATTCCCGTTCGGATCGTACTCGCGCATGGCGGCCGCGATTTCGCTTGTATCAGCGCCCAGGTCGCGTTCATAAACGACGCCTTCACGGTTAATCATGAAGGTCATGATCCCCGTTTCGGCGTACTTGACGGGAGTTGCGAGGATGGCGAAGCCATCGGTCATCTTGCCATTCACGATGTAGTTTTGCGCTTGGCCAGGAGCGTTATCACCTTGCGCGGTCAGAATACGCAGGACGTATCCATCAAGGACCAAAGGCTGGCCCGGAGACAACGAGCCTACGGAAGACTTCGGCAATTCCTCGAGGTACGCCAGTGGGCCGGGAACCGCGCCCTCGGAAGCAGGCCAGTACAGTCCATCCTTTTTGCCAGCTGTGCTGACGACACGCTGCGCATACTCGGGCGAGTCCCCGCCGCTGGCGTAGTAAATATCTTCGGCGTTGGATAATGAGAAGCAGGCTTCAATGGTCAGAAGTTCGTTGCGGCCGATGTCGCGGGTACGTACTTCTTCAGCACCTGCAACGCTGTCGAAATACCACTGGCCCGAAGAGTTTTTCGCCAGAGGCACGGGGAAAGCGAAGTTATCCGCTCCGATATAAAGGACACGGCTGCCGTCGGTCATCACAACCCAGCGGTTCATCTGCTGGTACTTATCGGCAAAGGTTTGCATGGCTGCCCTGTCGGTATCTGCGTCCCCAATAGTTATGAGTGCTTTGGCCTCGCCACCAAGAACTGCTACTAGAGTGTTTGCATTACCGGACTTAGCCGCCTGGTCCAGCGCCCTGGCTGCCTCGGCCGGCGACTGGAAAGTCATCTGGGCGTCCGTGCCGCTGGCCGAGACTGCCCTGCCGATAATCGCGGGCCGAAGCGACAGTGCGATGGCGGCGAGAGTCAACATGCCGATGAGCGCTAATTCCCACCCTTTTATTTTCATGCTTGAATTCATATTCATTTCAGTCTCCATTCGATCGTTAAGATCTACCTTTCCTTTCGTGTTCTCTGCGTTATCTGAAGCTCAATCAGACCCTCAGCGACGGTGTCCGCCGCCAGAATGGTGTTCCGCGGGCATGCGCTGGTGCATTGCGTGCTGCCGAGGAGCGCGGCCGGCCCTGCTGCCGCGACCGCGATTGCTTTCCATGCGATTCATCCCGCCGTCGCCACTCATGCGCGAATGGTTATGGCTGGGGTTGTCCATAGCTGCACGCTGGACTCCGCCATTGCCGCCGATCATCCCGTGATTGCCGTTCTGCCCGCCATTCGGACCGCGGTCTCCCCAGGAGCTGCCATCCGCGTGGGGCTGTGTTCCAGACGGATGCTGAACGCCTCCATTGCCGCCAATTAGCCCGTGATCTCCGTTGTGTCCGCCGTTTGGCTCGTCGTGGGGACCAGTGCCAGGAACATCGTGATGAAAGTGACCGTTAGGACCGTAATAGCCATTCGGGTGATAGTCGCCGTGCGGTCCGAACTGAGTGTCGGTGCCAGGATGATAGCCAGAATTGTTCGCCCGAGTGTGATAGCCGTTGTAGTTCCTGTTATTCCAGGTATGGTTATTGATGTAGGTATTGTGGTTGTAAATGATTGTCGTCGAACCGCCACCACCGCAGCAGCCCCAGTGCAGTCCCCAGGCATGCCATCCCCAGCCAAAGCCTCCACCCCAACCTCCGCCACCGAACCAGGCGCCAATCGTGATCGGAGCTCCGAAGTAAATTCCCACCGACGCGACCGGCAGCGGCGGCGGCACGTAATAAGGCACAACGATCGGTGCGCCGTAAACCACCGTGGGGTTGTATTGCGGAACGTAAACTACCTGCGGATTCACCGGCTGAATCACGATCGTACTTGGTGCAGACTGTGTGACTCTGATCTGCGAATTGGATTGCAGCGTTCCTGCGGCTTGCGCTTTGGCGCGCATCGCCTGCACAGCCGCCATTACATCGGCCTGCTGATCTGCGAAAGCCTGTCCCAGGCTCGAAGTCCACGACAGGTTATGCGCCAGATTGTCGAGCACAGAAGGAAACTGCGTTAATGCCTTAACGCTCGGGTCCCATGACTGCTGGTCGACGGCCTGCGCCAGCGCTTGCCCGGTCAGGTTTCTATTCTGTGCGAGCCAGTCGTCTGCGTAGGCGACCTGATCCGGATTCGCAGCCGCCGCCAGCACCTGCGCCACCAGCGCATCAGGATAAAGAGCGATGGGTGCGACGAGCGAATTTAGTTGATCGGCCGACAGCGGCGCGGGCGTTGGCGGCCCTGACTGCGTTGGGGCCGCGCTGCCTTGGCTCGAGTCGTTTGTCGGCCCTTGCGATGACGACGAGTACTGCTGCGGTCCCGGGTCTTGTTGTGTAGGCGCCGAGTACTGCTGCGCCGGTGCTGAATATGCGCTTTCCGTTACCGGAGGCGCTGAGATCGGCTGTGGGTAATCGACCGCGCCGGCACTTGGCGAAACCGCTGCGGGCGGCGGAGAGGTACGCACTGCTTGCCACGGCGCGCGCTTGTTGTGGAGTACGTAAAGCCCCTGTATTTGATCGCCGTAAATTTCCCCTCGGAACGTAAGGATATTGCGCGTGAGGGTTTGGAACATGATGTGATGTACGTCAATTCGTCCTTGAATGGGACCCGTCTGCTTCGGACCTTGGAAATAGCCAGCGATCCGGTTCCCGTACTGTTGGATTTGGACATGCTTCATCTCAATCTTGCCGTTCCCGATGTTGGTGGAGTAAATCGTCCAGTCGCCTTGCACGTTGTCCGGTGGGTGCTGGGCCAAGGTGATGGTGCAAAATATCAACGACGCCAGAACAAAACCAGCAAGTCTCAGCGTCGCGTTCATTGTCGCGAGAGTCCTTCTCATGTACTTTCTCCTTTTCGATTGCGCGACTGCTTATGACCACGTCGCTGGGCTTTGTAGAAGCAAGCCGACCGCCACATACAAGCACTTGATTCATTGGGACTTGGCCGGCGAGCGGTGTCGCGGCGCTTCGAAGATTCACGAAATTTCGGGAGGCAGGACTGAAGCTGGCCGGCGTTAGGGCTCGGGGCGGCGAGAAGCTCGTTCAAATTAAATTTTATATCTATTCTGGTGCGGACCAATTGAGGCAAATCTCACGGATGGCAGTTGCTTCGCCATAGGCCGACGAGCGCCCACGATTTGAAGGGCGATCGCAATGAGAGTCAGTCCAAGCAGCACTCCCTCGCAATGAGCTTCTGACTCGCTGATTTCTTCCTGCGTCACGAACCTTCGTAAATATCCGAAGGGTTTAGGAATTTCGATCGGCATCAAACGGCCAGTTTTCAACGAGTTGCCATTTGGAATCTCGAATGCGTTCACCAGTCGTGGGTTGAAACCCATATTCGCCAATTCTGTTGATGAGAGGAAAAGTATGAAGAGAATCTGTGCAGTATCCATGCTGTTGATCGTTGTGGCCTCGCCCGTTTTCGGACAAAAGAAGGAGCAGGAGCGCGTCGAAAACGCCGGACGGGCGATGCAGGAGATTATGAACATCCCGGATGATATTCCGCAGAGCGTCATCGACAAAGCGGATTGCGTTGTCGTGCTGCCTTCCGTCATGAAGTTTGCCATCGGATTTGGAGGAAGCTACGGAAGAGGTGTCATGACCTGCCGTACTGGGGAAGACTTCAAGGGCCCATGGGGAGCTCCGACGATGATGGCACTCGAGGGCGGCAGTTTTGGCCTACAGCTGGGTGGACAAGCGACCGACTTCGTTCTGCTGCTGATGAGTCCGCGCTCGGCACGCAGCATTCTGGCAAGTAAGGTAAAACTGGGCGGGGATATTTCCGCGGCGGCGGGGCCAGTGGGACGAAATGTATCTGCTGAAACCGACGTGACTCTGCGAGCCGAGATTCTTTCGTATTCCAGGGCTCGTGGTCTATTTGCGGGGATCTCTCTTTCCGGCTCGACCCTTCGCCCAGACAACGCCGCCAACAAGAATTTATACGGAAAAAATATAAGCGCACGGGATGTCGTGCTCAACAACGAGGTCGCTGCTCCAGCGGCGGCGAAGCTTCTGCTGGCGGAACTGAATAAGAAATCACCAACGAATAAGTCGAATGGTTAGAGCTGAACCGCTTCGGCACGATGCCGGGTTGTTTGACGGACGTGCGTTCATTGGCCACTAATCTTGTATTGAAGTGCGAATCGCAGGAGGGCATTGGCGCCTTCAATGCCCAACTTCCTGCAGATATTCGTGCGATGGTTCTCGACTGTACGGTAGTGAATGGAAAGGTCTTCACCAATTTCCTTGCTCGATCTGCCGTTGGCGATCAGCTTCAGGATTTGCCGTTCGCTAGGGGTTAGGCTGTTAAGCAAATCGTCCTGCGGGCTGGAGGTTGGTTTCTGCGGTGCGTCCACAAACAGAGACACGAGCGCGGCACTGACGAACTGTTGTCCGGCGGAGACCGCTTTCACGCCGGCGACGAGCTCCTGCATGGCGCTGTCCTTCAAGAGATATCCCCTGGCGCCCGCCTGTAGCGCGGCTTTGAACAAGTCGGCATCTTTGTGCAGGGTGAGGAAAATAATGCGGGTATCGAGAGAAAGTTTTGAAACTTCCCGCGCCACGCCCAACCCATCGAGTTTGGGCATGTCGATGTCTAGCACGGCGACGTCGGGCTTGAGCTCGCGAATCAAACGAAGCGCTTCCTCACCGTTTTCCGCCTCGGCGACCACTTTGATTCCAGCTTCGGGCGCGACCGCGCTAAGCAACCCTTTGCGTACGATGGGGTGATCATCGGCTAGCAAGAGTCTAATTTTGCCGGGCATCGTGCGCCTCACCCATGGGAATCTCAACGAGGATCAGCGTTCCGCGCTCCTGTCCCGGCCGAATCTCGAAGGTGCCCCCAAGGAGCCGCGCCCTTTCGGCCATGCCCGTTAGCCCGAAGCCGTTTTGCCCGGTGGGCGCCGGGCGATTCGCAGGCTTGAAGCCTCCGCCGTTGTCCTCGATGGCCAAGGTCAGAAGAGAATCGTTCCTGCGCAAGACAATTTTCACCTCGGTGGCCCGCGAATGCTTCATGATGTTGTTCAAGGATTCTTGCACGATACGGAAGAAATTGATGCGTAGATCCTCAAAAAAGAGATCATCAATCTTGTCCAGATCAGTCGAAAACCGAATACCCGATGCCTGGGACACGCTCCGTATCAGGCTTTCGATGGCTTTATTTAAACCGAGGCGATCCAACTGAAACGGACGCAGGTTATAGGAGATTCCACGGGTTTCTTCAATGGCCAAACTCGCCTCGCTGTTGATTTCTTTCAGCGTCTCGGCTTCTTTTCCGTTCGAACTGCTGAGACTGAGGGAACGTATCAGCCCGAGCGCGAGGTTGTTGATGACGATCAAGCGTTGGCCAATGCTATCGTGCAAATCCGCGGCAATCCGTTTGCGCTCGGATTCTTGTGAAGCGATGAGCTGCTGAGAGAACATGCGCTGCGTGGTTTCCGCTTGTTTTAGCTGACGCAAGCGGTAAGACCATGCCATGCCCGTAAGGAATATCGCTGTGAGGACCAAGAGTGTGGAGAACCACCAGGTTCGATAAAAGGGCGCCAACGCAATCACCGGCAGGCTTTGTCCCTGCATATTCCACACGCCATCGCTGTTAGCTGCAAGCACGCGAAAGACATAATGTCCGGGGGGAATATGCGCGTAGTACGCCACACGGCGCGTGCCCACTTCATTCCATTTGGAGTCCAGCCCCTGTAAAATATACTTGAAGCGGGTTTGGTCCGAATCGATGAAGGTGACAGCCGTGTATTGAATCTCGAGGTTTTCTCCGTGAGCAGGAATGACCAGCGCACCCTGAAGCGAAACGGGAGCGCGGTCCACGAGAGCGGACTCGATGAGAACAGGGGGTGGGGCTTTGTTGATCGGCACGGCTTCGGGATCGATGACGGCAATCCCATCCTGCGTCGGAAACCACAATTGCCCGCTGGCCGTCTTGATGCCCGCCGGCGACAAACCTCCGTTGCATTCAATATTCAGCATCCCGTCGATCTTGCCGTAGCCGACCGAAGTGATTTTGCTGAGGGAGCCGGAAGCAAACTGGTTGAGTTCGTTTTTGCTGACCCGGTAGATTCCGCGGTTACAGCTGATCCAAAAATTTCCGTGCCGGTCTTCGAGAATCTGGAAGACGCCCTGGTCGAACAGTCCATCGCGAGTGCCATAGCGGGTAAGCTTTCCGTTTTCTAACCGAGCCAATCCATTGTCGTAAGTGCCGATCCAGAGGACGTGGTCGGCGTCCTCGTATAGGGCGCGGATATTATCACTTGGCAAGCCATCCTGCTCGGTCCAGCGGCGAGGAACACCGTTGCGAATCTGCGTCAATCCCCCGTAGCCCGCGACCCACAAGCTTCCATCCCACGATTCCAATATCGCGCGAACGTCGTCGGACGCCAGTCCGTCACGCTTGGTGAGAGTCTTGGTCACACCATGCGAAGTCCAAAAGAGGCCGTTGGACGTGCCGAACCACATCGTGTCATCTTTGGCGCGGTGCATAACCTGGACGGTGGCATCGTCGGGCAAAGCCGGGTTTGTGACGCGCACAAACTTTCCGTTCACGAAGGTGACCAGCCCTCCATGCGTTCCAACAAAGATGTGACCTTCTTGATCGGCGGCTAGAGCGGTGACCAACCCATTCGGCAAACCATCGGCCACCGTGTAGTTCGTCCACTTTCCGTCCTTGAAGCGAGTGAGCCCGGTACTCCAAACGCCGGCCCAAATCGTTCCTGAAGGATCCTGATAGATCGGGTAAACATCGCGGTCAGCCAGCCCCTGCTCTTTCGTATAAACGCGAATAAATTGTCGGCGAAGCCGCTCCAGGCCCTGACCATCGGTGCCGAGCCAGAGGTCATTTTCGTAATCCTCGTAAACCTGAGCAAACGGAACTGAGAGAGGAGTCCCAGAAGAGCTGAAATCAAGAGAGCGCGACAAATGATGGCCGACACGAATGGTCCAGGCGACGCCGCGACGATCGGTGTAGGAGATTCTTAGCGTCTGGCGGGGCGGCTCGATCGGGCGAGCGGGATCTCGCGGAAGACTCGTATAGCGTCCGTCCAATGTCTCGATCCATATAGTTCCGGTTTGGTCGCGCGCCAGGCTCCAGATGGAAGACGGAGGAAGCCAGGATGGCAAAGGATAAGTCGTAAAGGTTCCCTCGAGGAACAAATGCAGTCCGTCGTTGTCGAGCCCCCAAAATCCACCTGATTCCCATCGGATCGGCTTATAAGAAATGGCAGGATTTGGCACGTTGATGCGAACAAATCGGCCCGCCCGTTGGTTCCATCGGACGATGCCGGCGTCGAACAAGAGCCAGATGTGGCCCGCCGGGTCGCTATCCTCTCCGTGAACCGGCCCGTCGGGCAATCCCTGTGCAGTTCCGTAGGTTTCAAACGTGCCCAGGTGATAGCGTGTGATGCGGCCACCTTCTGTGGCCAGCCACAAGTCTCCATTTTCACCCTTGCGCAGCGCCTCGAAACGATTGGACACGATGCCGGGCGTGTTGCCTTTGTTGAAGATCGTGAAATGCACCCCATCGAAGCGGGCCAACCCGTCCAGTGTCGCAATCCACAGATATTTGTCTGGCGTCTGGCATAGCCCCCGAAGGATGTTTTGCGGGAGGCCCGTGTCGGCCGTCCAAATTTCGGAGCGGTATTGAGCGTGGCTGGGAGCTGCCAGAAAGCAAAAGAGAAAGGCAAACAGGAGCGGCGCGACCCTGCGGGGAGAGGGGCCGAATGGCGGCAACGCAGAGACCGCAAACGTAGCCTTGCAAAACGTCATCCTATACAGTCCATGAAGCGTTAGGTGAGCCGATAATACCCTCCCGTGTGGTACCACACAAGCGCGCGTGTAGCAGCACTCTTGCTTTCGTGTAACGACCTCTATTCCCAGCGCTGGGCGAAGTTCTTACACTGATGCCCGAACAGAGATTACTAGACGCAAGCCGGGCAAAATGACCATCCTGATCGTCGAAGACCACAAAGCAGTACGCAAGCTGTTGCGGGGCCAGGTCGCGGAACTGGCTGCCGAAGTATTTGAATGCGACAACGGAGCGGATGCGCTAGCCGTCTACGCACTCCAGAAGCCTGACGTGGTGCTTATGGATATTCAGATGCCCGGCCTAGATGGCTTCGAGACGACCCGGCGGATCAAGAATGCTTTCGCTGACGCCAAGGTGATCTTTGTGAGCGATTGCGACCAAAACGAGTTTCGCGTGGCGGCAATGGAGGAGGGCGCATGTGGGTATGTAACCAAGACGGACCTGGGTCAGCTCTGGGAGCTGATCAGAAAGGCAGCGCAATGAACGTCATGGCAATGGATTCAGGGAATGAAACCATGATCGATGTTTCGAGCCATCAGGAAGTCTCGCGCGAGAGGATTCTGGACCTTCTCGACGTGCTGAGCCGCGAATGCTTCGAGCTTCAGAATCTTACCTGGCTGCGGACGTTCGCGGACCAAGCTGCGAATGAAATCAGAACTCGGACGCAGGACGATGAGGAATTTGCGGAGTTTCCCATGCCTGGAGTCCAACTGAACTACTCTGCTCTGGACGTAGCGCCGGATCAGCTGGAGCGCCTTTGCCGAATCGAAAATGAGAACCTCGCGTTACGCGATGAGATCGAACAAACTGAAATGTTTGAGGAGATTGTCGGCACCGCGCCGGTTCTTCGCGAGGTTCTGGCTCGAGTTGCGAGAGTTGCGCCTACGGACTCGACCGTCTTAATCACCGGCGAAACGGGAACTGGCAAGGAACTTATCGCGAGGGCTATCCACAAGCACTCAAAACGCTCGGGAAAACCCTTTATCAGCGTGAACTGCGCCGCAATCCCGAAGGACCTGATTGCCTCCGAATTGTTTGGGCACGAGAGAGGAGCATTCACTGGAGCGCTGCAGCGTCGGATCGGCCGCTTCGAGCAAGCCGAAGGTGGAACCATCTTCCTAGATGAAATCGGAGAGCTGCCTGCCGAAACACAAGTGGCTTTATTGCGCATCCTGCAGGAGCGGGAATTTGAGCGCCTGGGGGGCACTCAGACGATTCGAGCAAACGTGCGAGTGATTGCTGCGACGCACCGCAACCTGGGGGACGCTATTGCAGATGGTGCATTCCGCAGCGACCTGTTTTACCGGATCAATGTGTTCCCGGTGGAGGTTCCCTCGTTGCGGCAACGCCGGGACGATATCCAACTGCTTGTGGAATATTTCATTGATCGATATTCCAGCAGGGCCGGCAAAAAGATTAAACGCATCCGGAGAAGCAGCCTGGAGAGGCTGAAGTCTTACTCCTGGCCTGGAAACATTCGCGAGCTGCAGAACGTCATCGAACGCTCCGTGATTCTATGCGATAGCGACGAATTCTCGATCGACGAAAGTTGGCTGCCCGAACAGTCCAGCGGCAACAGGCGCCTGACGGAGGAGATGGACACCCAGGAGAAGGAACTGATCGAGGCTGCGCTGGCGAGAACACGGGGACGCATATCGGGTCCCACTGGCGCGGCCCGGGAGCTTGGAATGCCGCCCTCGACCTTGGACTCCAAAATCAAGTCGTTGAAGATCGACAAACGCCGCTTTCAGTCGCTCTACGCATAGCAGGAAGTTTCGGACAAATCTATTCAGGGTTAGGGCTGCCACCAATTCAGGGTGCCGATAAAATTGCTTCAGAAAGTAGCTAGGGGGAAGCGATCGGCGATTGCCTCAGCGATCGAGCTAAGTATAAGGCTGGCAGGTGCGACACCGCGAAAAACCGGCAGTCAAGGGCATTCACTTCCGAGCGATGCAGCGAAACCTCGCGGCATCCATCGCCCCTTAGAGCGCTGCCGGATGAATGATTCCCCGGCAGCGCACACCGCCATCACGAAGATTCGCAAATTCTTGAAGGCACGAAAGCCTGCTTCGGCTGCTAACTTGTTGCATAAAAGACATTTACCTTTGGTAGCTCATTTGCACAAGCATAAGACGGAACGCCACAGTCGAGGTGGTGAAGGAAAGGACCAGGCGTCAAGAACATTTATGTGGAAGATCAAAAGACTATCTGACGGAGAGCGCGTGGTGCTTGGAATAAGTGGGCGCCTGAGTGGGGACGGAGTGTCGGAACTGCAGAGAGCGTTGTTAACCGAAGGAGCGGCGTGGCCCAGAGTCGAGTTGGACCTGACAGAAGTGAAGCTGGTAGACCAAGAGGTGATTACTTTCTTGGCGTATTGTGAAGAGGGGGGCACCAAGCTGTCTAATTGCCCGCTTTATATTCGTGAATGGATCGACCGAGAGCGAACTGACCACGGGTGCCAAGGGAGTTCGTGACTGTGGAAATGCCAAAGCGCTTCCGCACTTCGTTTTCGTGCGTCGCTGGATTCATCCCGTCGAGCTCCACGGTTCCGCTGGTGGCCTTCAGCAGCGTGGTCAACACCTTGATCGTCGTCTTCCCCGCGCCGTTCGGCCCGAGAAACGCGAAAATCTCGCCCTTCGGCACCTCGAACGAAATGTTGTCCACCGCCGCGAAGTCCCCGAATTTCTTCACCAGATTTTCCACGCGAATCATTGCGCTCACGCTGCCCTCCGTTGCGCGATTTTCGGAAGCCGCCATACTAAACGGTTTAGTTTAGTTCGTCAACACCAATTACCTCCCCACGAGACCTCCTTGGACGATCGTTTCAATTCAAAAAATAGCTATTGACAAAACTAGACGATCTGTTATCCTGTTCTCAGGGCGAATTGCGCACTGCGTAATTCGCCTTTTTCTTTTGCGCATGCCTCTCGGCATTCGCTCCTTTCCCCGGAAAAAACGAAAACTTTGGCCCTAAGGGCTATCAACGAAAAGAGCGTGCGGCCCTA
>JBARBE010000033.1:0-29285 GCA_049792735.1 Candidatus Acidiferrum sp. | reverse complement strand
GCGCTGACCATGGCCATGAAAAACATGAAAATGGAGACCATGATCATGAGGATGGCGGTGGCGTAGCGGCGCGAGGGCGGCACATTCGGCCTGCGCTGTTTACCGCTGTCGCCGCCGTCATCGCCGCCCGCGGGCGGACGCTTGCCTCCGCCGCCACCACCGATGTCATCGATGATGAGCTCGATATCTTCGACGATGGTTGTGCCCGACATTTGAGCCTTTCCTAGCTTTCCTTGGCGCCCGCAGGCGCCGCCGGATTTCTTCGCGAAGCCAGCTCGGAAGAAGTGGAAGCGATATTTTGCGGGACGAAATCTTCCACGGCTGCCGAGCCGGATTGAGCGCCAAATTCGTAAGCTCCACGATAAATCATTGGCTCGCCGGCGGCAAAATTGCTGGGAGGCGGCGGAGAAGAAACAGTCCACTCGAGCGTAGTGGAACGCCAGGGATTGCGGTCTTCGGTTTCCGCGCCGCGCCAGATCGTCCAGACAAAATTGTAGAGGAAGAGAGCTTGCGCGGCGACGGTGACAATCGTCGCGACGGTGACAACGGCGCGTAGGGATGCGCCCAGGGATGCGCTTAATAATGATGTAGCCAGCGGAACGACGGATGCGAGGTCGCCGCTCGGAGAGTGCGAGTGGGCCATGAGGCCGAGCCAGTGCATGGGCATGAAAACGCAGTAGACTCCGGCGAAGGTGAGCCAGAAATGGAGTTTGCCGAGCGTTTCGTTGAGGCGGCGAGCAAACATCTTTGGAAACCAGAAAAATAGGGCGGCGAGAATCGCAAAGGTGGCGGCGACGCCCATGACGAGGTGAAAATGGCCGGTGACAAAATCGTCGCTCACGGAAACGGCGCCGAAATCGTTGCGGGCGAGGAAAAGGCCCGAGACGCCTCCGGAAAGGAAAAGAGAAACAAAACCGAGAGCCAAAAGCATTGCGGTGTTGAACTGGATTTTGGCGTTCCAGAGCGTGCCGAACCAACTGAGCAAAAGAACGCAGGCGGGAATGCCGAGAGAAGAGGCGAGCAGCGAAAAAACGAGCGGCGACCAGGGGTTGAGACCGCTGGAAAACATGTGCTGGCCCCAGATGCAAAAGCCAAAGAGGCCGACGGCGCAGAGAGCGAGAACGGCCGCGCGTTCGGCCCAAACGGGCTTGCGCGAAAAGTTGGCGAGGAGATGGGAGACGATTCCGAAGCACGGGAGGATGGCGACGTAGACTTCGGCTTGGGCGAAAAACCAGAAGAGGCGCTGCCAGAGAGAGAGCAGGGTGGACTGCGCTATGGATGCCGGCTGCTGGGCGAGAAATGCGAGCGGCGAGAAGAACTGCGAGGCGAGGAGACGATCCGAAAGCAGGAATACGCAGGCGGCGAGCAGGATGCTGAAAATCAACATGCCAAGAATGGCGTTGATGAGCCAGGCCCAAACGGTGAGCGGCAGGCGCGGCAAGGTCATGCCTTTGGCGCGGAGGTCGAGCGTAGTGACGGTGAAGTTGATTGAGGTGAGAAGAGCGGCGAGGCAGAAGAGGGCTACGCTGGCGGTCCAAAGTGTGAATCCCACGGTCGGCCGAACAAAAAACGCGGCGGTGATTCCCGCGAGCGAGGCGACCGTGGCCCAGAGGGAAAACAGATTCAGCGCGGGGAAAGCCATTTCGCTTGCGCCGATTTGGAGAGGAAGGAAATAATTGCCGAAACCGGCTTGGGGTGCGGTGGTGAGGACGAAAAAAACCATCAAGGAGCCATGCAGCATGGTCAGGGCGGCGTAGCGGTCCGGCGTGGCGCCGAATCCGGAGAGAAATGGAATTTGCACGGCGGGCCAGACGAGATGGATGCGCATCAGGAGGGAAAGAAACATGCCAAGGAGAACGCTGCCGAGGGCGAGCCAGAGATAGCGCAGGCCGATGGCTTTGTGGTCGGTATTGAAAAGGGTGCGGGCGAAAAAGCTGGGGGTGGGAGCTTCCGGGGATGCGCCGCCGCTGTCGAAGGAGACCATGCAGATTGCCACTATACGCCAGGTGGGTTGAGGCGAGAAGCGGCGGGGAGGTTGGAGGAGCCGGGCTGATGCGGAAGACACGCGAGCCGGGAGGGACGGGTGAAGGAGCTGGCTCGCAGCGATGGTGAAGCCCGGATGACAGATAAGAGAGACGGGTAGATCCACCCCTACCCCATGTGTGACGGAAGTTGTGCGGAAATGCATGAAAATGATGGAGTTGCAGGCGTTCCGGTGTGTCCAGTTGATTGCTCGGTGTCGGAAGTAAGGGAAATTGGTTGGGCCGACGAGCAGTGCTGCCCCCCCATGGTAGGCCCCGTTCCCGCTTTGCACGGGTGCGGATGGAAAAAGCAACAGGAAGTCGAGGAAGACGGGGACGGATAGATCGGAGGTGCGGAAGGCGCTTGACCGGAGCTTGACGGAGGAAGGACGATAATCACGCGGAATGTTAGCATGGAAAATGTAATCTGTCAATAGATAACTTAGTGGTACTAGTTTCGAATGGCGAAGCATGGTACTAGGGGGTCTCTGGGGGGCAAAGAGAAGAAAAGAAAGAGGTAAGCGCGGGAAAAAGTGGCACGCAACGTGCGTTGAGACGATTTGTGAGAATTTTGTTTCGCAGTTTTTCTAGGAAGCCGAGCGGGGTTGCGGGGTGACACCTGTAGTCCCGAAAGAACGTATCTGACTATGAGTCCCGGTTGCCGACAATGCGTCAGGGATCAGGGGTAGGTTGCGAGCAACCTCCCTGCATCGCCTTTGTGGGCACTAGGGCATTCGTCACGTAATCCAACTAACCAGGTGCTTGTGCTCATTCATGATGAATTCGGCTTTCGATTTCCGAAGTCTGCGGAACGGGGTAGCAAAACCAACCTTAGCAGCGCTTAGTTTGGTTTCCGGAGAATCTCGATTTGCCTCCTGATCGAATGAGGTGTGGGATCACTACACGTGGTAAGGGAGGCGTCCACACATTCGCGCTCGATTGCGACCAGTCGATTGTCTAACTTAGCTGACAGTATCTTTCCATCAATAAGGCTCGATTTTATCTCAACGTTGAATGTTTCCTTGCCCACTGTTGCCAGATATTTGCCGTCCTTGGTTTTCTGCACTTGGACAAAGTTGTTTCCGCTATCAGCTACTGGTTTACGCATCCATTCTGCCGGTAAATTGACTTCAGGCTTTTCTGGTGGCACGTGGCGGACGAGGATGGTGGCTGTGTTATCAGGTCTATTGATGGCCTTGAGGTTGATCTCAAAATCGATAGAGTCTTCACCAATTAGAACGTAATTGCCATCCGCCCACGAGTTAGGAGTGCCGCGTTTGACGTAGAAATGGTCTCCGGGATTCGCAAGCTTGTCGCTCTTTGCGGCTAGGCACAAATCGACATAGAAGGTCAGGAAATCAGTGATGGGTCCGATGAGCCTGTGGTCAACTTGACTGAGATTGGGTAATACGAGTTTGTAATTGGGGTCCAAACTGACTTGTTCGCGAAAATCCACGCTCGCAGGAGAAAGGGAGACTTTCTGATTGTCGGAAATAAGATTTGACCAGCGATACTCCTCAAAAAAGGTTCCTGCTGAGTCCCTTTTCACCACTCCATCCGCTTGAATTTCGTAGTGCCACGCTTCGTTGATGCCTTTCATTTGATAGGTCAACTTCTCTCCCTCACTATAACGGCGGAGCAAAATATTGGCGTTTGTTGTAGGAGCTTGTGCAGCGAGCAGGTTAAACGCGCCGCAAATTAGGACAAGGTCCATTAGTATCTTCCGCATCTTGAATTCTCATCCCGCCTCTACAAAGTGTTAGGTCCTGTGTCGAGTCCATTCGGACCTCTGGAGAGGCACCGCGATTCTACACGAGGGCTTCACAGACCTCTGCCAATTATCACCAAATGCCTGCCGCGATAACCGGACAAACGCCTTTTAGCTCCCCAGAGGTCCGGTTGCAGGAAGCGAGCATCATACCTGGCGTCAGTGATGGACGGTTTACGGCCAGGCTGGAGATGATTCCAGTAGGCAGTTCAATGGGGTTTCGGGGTGGGGGCCTTCATCAAGTCCACGAACATTTTGTTGAATCTGGGGAGATCGAGATCCATTTGGATTTCGACGGGTTGGGCGCCCAGGTTGGGATTGTCTTTGTCGACCCAGGTGATGGTGTTGCCGTAGGCGGCGCCGTGGCTGATGTCGACGCTCACGTAGCGAGTGATGGTTTTGGTGATGAGGGAGGGGTCGAGCCATGCGGCGGCGGCTAGTTCATCCCACATGTAGGAGCCGCCCTGATCTTTCATGAAGTATCTGACGACGTATTGGGCGGCGGGGCTGCTGCTTTTGGCGATTTCGGCGAGCATTTCGGCGGTGAATCGGGTTTTGACGGAGATATCGACCGGGGTGCAGACGATTTTCTTCCACGGGGCTTCGAGAACGGCTTTGCCGGCTTCGGGATCGAACCAGAAATTAAATTCGTGGCGGGGGCTGCTGATGAATTCGGGGTCGTCGGTTTGCGGGCTGAGGCTGCCGCCCATGAAGACGAGGCCCGCGGCGAGTTCGGCGAAATGGGGATCGATGGCGTTGGCGAGGGCGAGGTTGGTCATGGGAGCGCCTTCGTAAATGGTGACTTCGTGGGGATATTTGTGGACCATGCGGATGAGGAAGTGAGCGGCGTCTTCGCCGGAGGGGCGAGTGGTGGGCTGGCCTTCGAGGAGCGGAGGGATGAAGTCGTGTTCGTGCCACCAGCGATCATCCCAGGCGCCGGCGAAGGCGACTTTGCCATAGCGTGCCTGCCAGAGGAGAGCTTCTTTGCGTCGATGGACGAGAGGAAAAACGGCGCCGGGGAGGACGGGAATGTCGGTGCGGCCAATGAGTTCGAGGAGGCGGAGGGTGTGGGCGACTTCTTCGTCGCGCCATTGATTGCCGCTGGCGACGGTGATGCCGAGGACCTGGACTTGGGGAGACTGAATGAGGGTGAGCAGCGTTTGCATGTTGCTGCCGCCGGGGCCGGAGCAGTCCTGATCGATGATGACTTTGCGGGGTTGCTGGGCGGGGGTTGGGATGGCGGCCAGCAAGAAGAATGAAATTAAGAAAGCTGGTTTTAGATTTCTCACCTTGGGCCTCTTGGAACGTTCGTGGTGCAAATTTGGAGATTTGCGGCGGTTGAGCGTGGGATTCGGATTCGCGATGGAAATGCGCGACCGAGCTGAGAAGGGATCATTAAATTCCGGCGTACCAGGCGTAGCCTCCTTCTGGAGCGGCGGAACCGAGACCTTTGCCGAATTTTTTGAGATTGTCGGTGACGGTTAGGTGGGTGATGAATTTCACGCTCTTGTAGCCGAGCTGGCGGGGGAGGCGGAGGCGAAGCGGGCCGCCGTTGCCGACGGGAAGTTCACCGCCGTTCATGCCATAGGCTAGAAAAGTTTGGGGATGGAGGGCGTCGGCCATGTCGATGCTTTCCCACCAGTCGGGATCGATCGAGAAGTAGACGACGTAGCGGGCATGCGGCTGGATGCCGGCGAGATCGAGAACGTGGGAGAGAGGGACGCCGATCCACTCGGCGATGTAGGTCCAGCCTTCCTCACAGGAGAGACCGGTAATCTGGCTGCGAGAGGGGTAGCTCTTGAGCTGGGGAAGCGAAAAAGAGGCAGGACGATCGACGAGGCCGTCGACGGTGAGACGCCAGTCGGCGAAGTCACCGGCTTGGAGGCGCTTGAAGGCGTCGGTGAGGGGAGGCATTTCGTTGGCGAGCGGCGGATTTGAAATGTAGCTGCGGGGAAACTCGCGAGCCAGGGAATGCCTGGTGATGAGGCGCTGGGTGGCGTAGGTGAGCGTTTCGCCGAGGCCGTAGATTCCGCCGTGATCGGGCGGGACGAGGCCGTACTTTTGCGCGAGGCGGGCGGCTACGCCGAGGCCGGCGGTGGCGGCGAGTCCCGTGAAGATTAGTTTGCGGCGGGAGAGATTATTCATGTGCGCTCCATTGGCGTGCCGGCGCGGCCGGTGATCATCGCTCGCATACGAGGCCAGAAGCCGGCAACGAAAATCATGACGACGTGGACGAGAAGGAAGAGGACGAGCGCGACGGAAACGAAGAAATGAAGCGTGCGAGCGGATTGACGGCCGCCGAGGAGAGTGACAGTCGCGGGAAAGGCGGAGACGAAGGCGGGGGACATGGCGAGGCCCGTCCAGATGATTAATGGGAAGAGGACAAAGATCACGAAGAGGTAGGCGAGGCGCTGGAGGACGTTGTAGGAGAAAGCTTCTGATGCGCTGGGGCGCTTGAAGCGGAGATGGTTAAGGATGGAGGTTGAAAGCGCGCGCAGAGAAAGATCGGACTTGGCGGGGAGCAAGTTTTTGCGGAAATGGTCGGTGAAGAAGCTGAAGATGGCGTAGAGGAGGCCGGTCAGGACGGCAATCCAGGCGGCTTGAAAATGGAGATAGCGGCTCCAGCCGTTTTGGTCGGGGAGGACGTAGCCGTAGCCGGTGGGGACCAAATTTCTCGACGAGGGGATGTGGAGTTTGAACAATGGCGTGGTTAAGACGTTGCCGGTTTCGCCCCAGTAGAAGCGCGGGTGGGAGATCACAATTTCGGCGCCGGTGACTAAGAGGGCGAGAAAACAGAGAGTGGTGATCCAGTGAGTGAGGCGCACGAGAGCGGAGTGGCGCGAAGTAATCGCGTTGGCTGGGACGGCGGAGGCGGAGGTTGGAACGGAAGTTGCCAGCGGCGCCTGCGCGGATTCTAGTTGAGACATTCCTTAGCCCTCTGATGGAGCTCGGACTGGCTGTTCTCGATTGGCTGCCATACTACCACGCTCTGGGGACTGAAATGGATAGGACGTGGTGTCTTAAATTCGGGCGTCAGACGCTGAGGACTGGAAAAGGCGAATCGCGGACCATGGTGTAGGTTAGGTCGCGCAGGCGGCCATTAGAATCGAGCTGCGGACTTCTGCCAATGATGAGGGCGTCGGCGTCGGACTCGCGAGCGGCTTCGAGGAGCGCGGCTTTCACGGAGCCGAACGCAATGCGTACCGGAAAATCCGAACCAACTTTGCGCTGAAGATCGGCGATGCGCTGGCTAGTTAGCTGCCTTGCTGCCGAGTGGATGGATCCTTCCAAATCCAGTTGGCCCCGGAGGTGGGGGTCGCCGGCTTGTATCGCGTGAATGAGAGTGAGATGGCTGCGAACTTGCGCGGCCGCGTCCTTGGCGATACGCAGGACTCTTTCGGAATCGGGACTCAAGTCGATCGCGCACAGCCATTCGCGATGTTCGAACGGCCTCGGGGCGATGGTTTCAGCGTGGCGGCTGGTCATAACAGGACAGCCCGCATCGTTGAGAACCTTAGCGGTGGTAGAGCCAAGCAACATTTGGCGGAACGAGCCGGCGTGTGTGGGCATGATGATGAGATCGAAGGGGGCATCTTTCGCAACGCAAGCGATCTGCGTGGCTGCGTCGCCCGCAGCGAGAATTCTGGGATGTTCGGCTGGAGGAAACTGGCGCGCGAGGAAGGCCTCGAGTTTCTCGCGGCCGACGGTTCGATGCTCGTCGGAAACTTCGGAAGGCGGGCGGACGATGAGTTCGAAACCGTTGTAGCTATTGAGGTCCACGACGTAAAGCAAAGATACGTTGGCGCCTAAAAGAGCGGCGGCTCGTTTGACGTAAGGAGCCATGGCGACGCAGGAGGGCGAGAAATCCACCGGGAAGAGGATGCTTTCAAATAGGGCCATTTCATCTCCGTCAAAGAATCGGCGGCGCCATGGAAAGAGTGCAGAATAATCTCGACATTTCCAAATCAGTCCAAGACTCCGCTGGCGAACCGGTCAGCGACAAACTTTAGATGCCGGAGTGGCGCGCGAGATACGGGCGAATTTGTATGAAATGATTTGCAGGCGCGGAACGACGTGCGCGGCCGATATGAACAAAATAACCCATTCCGTGGGGAACGACGATCGTAGTCTCTGCGGGCTGGGAGCGGGCACGCGTAGCGCAGGACATGAAGAATCGACAAATCGCGGAGCACGCGATTAGTTTGAGAGAGGGTGGCCGGCGAGTTTTTCGAGAATGGCGATGGGGGAGCGCTGGGGTTCGACCATGGCTGAGCGCGAGACAATGAAAGTTTGCTCGAGGGCGTATTGGCCTTCGAGGACAGCGTGGCTGACGCTGTCTGTGAAAACCATCCAACTGGAATTGGGGGGGAATTCCCAACGCTGCTTGGGGCAGGATTCGCGGAAGCGCGCGTCTTCTTTCATGACGTTGTGGCAACGGTGCATGAAATCGTCGTAGGAGGAACGATGGGAGCCGGGAAGGTGGAGGGCGGCGGCGAGATTTCGGAAACCGCGGGCCAGCGGATTTGTGCTACGCGGGCCGGGGAGGCCGATGGTCTTTGCGAAATCCGGGCCAATGGCTTCGAAGGTTTGGGAGGTGTTCCAGACGCGGCTTTGCGCGGGATTGATGTTGGTGAAGAAACGCAGGATACGGTCGCCATTGGTGGGGCGCGTGGGAAAAGCGTCGAAGTGCGGGAGATCGTTGCGGGCGTGGAGACGCGCGGGACGGCCGCGCTCTTCGAGCGGGCGGAAACTGGCGAAATCGAGTTTCCATTTTCCGGCGTAGGGAGTGAGAAGAGCCGAGAGGAATTTTTCGGCGCTCTGGGAATAATTTTTTAGGATCAGGCGAAGGCGCGCGGCTTCTGCTTGTTCGGACTTGGCGAGACCGGTGATACGGTCTTCGGCGGGCCGATAGGCGATGTTTTTGTGAAGAGCGGAACTGGTTTGCGTGCGGCCGAGGAGAAAGTCGCGGTCGTTCTGGGGAATGACGAACGGAGTATCAGGAAAAAAGAGGATGTTGCTGGCTTCGAGCTGGGCACATAGCTGACGGCCGCGAGAAGAGGGATCGCTTGACGCGGGTGACGACGCCGCGTTTTCTTCTATCACGGAGACGAGCTGGCTCATTCCCGTGGTTTGTTCCGGCGCGTGAATGGAAGAGGGAGCGGCCATGGAGAAAGTCTCCCACGAGTGATGGGAAAAATTCCAGTGCAAGACAAGAGATTGTGGAGGGCCGGTAAAGCTAAGGATGATTGGAGCGGTAGACGACGCCGCCTTTCATGACAAACGCGACTTTTTGGACGGCGGTGATGTCGGTGAGAGGATTGCCGGGGACGGCGATGATGTCGGCGAAATAGCCGGGCTTAAGAGCGCCGATTTGATCTTGCCAGCCGAGGAGCTTGGCGCCGTTGAGCATGTCTGCTTGGAGGGCGGCGAGCGGCGTCATGCCGTATTGGACCATGAGGACGAGTTCGCGTGCTTGCGTGCCGTGGGGAAATGGGCCGACGTCGGAGCCGACGGCCATGGGTACGCCAGCGGCGAGTTGACGGCGAAATTGTTCGGCGTGAAAGTCCTGCATTTGGTGTTCGCGTGCGGCTGCAGCGGGGGAAGCGGCGTGGTCGGCAAAATATTCGGCAATTGCGAACGTTGGGACGGCGGGAATGTGTTTCTCACGCATGATGCGCATGGTGTCGTCGCTGAGGTAATAGGCGTGGTCGACGGATTCGACGCCGGCTTCAGCGGCATAACCCGCGCCGGGTTCACCGGTGGCGTGGACGGCGACGCGCTTGCCGGTGCGGGCGGCTTCTTCGACTGCGGCGCGGAGCTGGGCTTCGGTGAATTGGTAGGGGGTGATGAAATGGCCGTCGACGAGAGAGTCGCGGCCCGTTTCGTACATTTTGACAAAATCGGAGCCTTCTTTGACTTGTTCGCGGATGGTGGCGACGATTTCGTCGACATTATTCGCGTAATCGGCGTTGGAGAGAATGTGCTGCGCGGGATTGAAATGGTTGGCGTCTTCGTGGCCGCCGAGAATGTCGATGGCGTTGCCGCTGATGCGCAGGCGCGGGCCGGGAATTTCGCCGCGATTGATGGCGTTACGCACAGCAGTGTCGGCTGAGCCGGCGCCTTCGGTGCCCATGTCGCGCTCGGCGGTGAAGCCAGCCATTAGATCAGCGCGGGCGGCGAGAGTAGCGGTGATGGTGCGCTGGGGGACGGATTCTTCAACGGTTTGCAAATCTTCGGCGCCGGGATGGAGGAAAAGATGGACGTGGGCGTCGATGAGGCCGGGCATCAGCGTGGTATCGCCTAGGTCGAGGACCTCCGCGCCCTGCGGATGCTTGACGGAGCTGCCGACTTCGGCGATGCGGTCGTCTTGAACTAGGATTTCGCCGGGGGAGATGAGTTTGCCGGTTTCGATGTCGAGGAGACGCGCGGCGTGCAGGACGATGGGGTGTTTGGGCGTCGGCGACTCTGATTGGGCAAAAACTGTGGAGAGAACGATGAAGGATAAGAATCCAAGGAACGCTGCACTGAACAACACGGAATTTGTTTTCATAATGTCCGAGATGGTACCACTGCATGGTTCGCCGCGCTCATCAAGGGCAGGCCAGGGACGCGACCGTTACGCGAGCTGCGTTTGCAGGGGACGAAGCGTTCCGCGAGACGGCAACAGTCAGAGTTTTTGGAAGAAGTGGGCGACCTTTTTGCCGGCGGATTGCGTGTAATAGACCGTGACTTTGGCGGATTTATCGGCCCCTTTCCCAATGGCCTTGGCGGAATCGGCAGTGTCCTGGCCTACGACGTGAAAAGTATGCGCGGTGCCATCCGCTGATTTGACGACGACGGTTTTGCCGTCCGCACTTACGTGCGTGACCGTGCCATCGACGGAATGCATGCCATCCTTGCCAACCTTATCGACTTCTACGGCAGTTTCTTCACTGCCCTTTGCGGTGTAGTGAGCGACAACTTCGGAACCTTCGGTGAGACCGTGGAAAGAATCTTTCGCGCCGGCCGCAGTGGCGTGGGCGCCGTGGACCGCTGTCTTGTCGACGAAATGAAATGTGTGCTCCGTGCCGTCGGCGGCTTTGACGGCGATGGTCTTGGATGCGGCATCAACTTTGGTGACCGTACCATGCACGGCGGTGACGACGTCTTCGTCCGCGCGGCCGGAGAGAACGAAGAGAGAAGCGAGGGCAAACAAACAAAGGGAGAATTTAAACATCGGAGCCTCCATTCCGTCGCTGAGACGGAGGTTTTTTCCACAAACGATATTATCGTGCGGCAGGGAGGAACGGTAGAAGAAAGAAAGTGCGACCGGAGGATATCTAAGGCAGCCAATGAAAAGCGGAGGAAGGAGACGTTCACAAATTAGGCCAGGGAGGGAGCAAAGCGATAAGAGGTTGACATCTGACCATATTTCTGCAAATATGGAAATATGACGAGCGGGCTGGCCAAGAAGAGCGCGGAGCAGGTGACGAAGTTCGCCGACATGATGTCGGCAATGGGTACGGAGCCGCGGCTGCGGATTATGCAATTGTTGTTGTCGGCGCATCCAGAAGGACTTGTAGTTGGCGACATTCAAGAAGAGCTGGAGATACCGAATTCGACGCTCTCTCACCATCTGGACAAACTCAAAAACGAACATTTGGTGCTGGTGAAGCGTGAGAGCACGTTTTTGCGCTACACGGCGAATACGGAGGCGCTGCAGGAATTGATGCAATTTCTATGGTCGGAATGCTGCACGCGAAACAAGGCCCTGCGGCCGCGGGACATTATTGAAATTTGTCGATAGGAGACCACGATGGAAAATACAAACACCGAGACCGCCAATATCAAAGAGATTGTGAAAGAGAAATACGGGCAAGCAGCGTTGAGGGCAGGGTCTGGCGGAAGTTCATGTTGCGGAGCGGCCCCGGCGAGCGGGAACACGTGCGATCCGATCACTTCGAATTTGTATGACGCGACGGAGATGGAGCAGGTGCCGGAAAAGGCGATGCAAGCTTCGCTGGGCTGCGGGAATCCGACGGCGCTGGCCAAATTGAACGCGGGGGAGATTGTTCTGGATCTCGGCTCCGGCGGCGGGATAGACGTCTTGCTTTCGGCGAAGCGCGTGGGGCCGACGGGCAAGGCTTATGGCCTGGATATGACGGACGAGATGCTGGCATTGGCGAATGAGAATAAACGCAGGGCCCGGGCTGAGAATGTCGAATTCTTGCGCGGAGAAATTGAACACATTCCGCTGCCGGATAATTCCGTGGATGTGATTATTTCGAACTGCGTGATCAATCTTTCGGCGGACAAAGACGCTGTCTTGCGGGAAGCGTTTCGGGTGTTGAAGCCGGGCGGGCGATTTGCAGTGTCGGATGTGGTTACGCGCGGCGAAATTTCCCCGGCGATTCGGCAGAGTGTTTTGTTGTGGGTGGGATGCGTGGCGGGAGCGCTTGACGAAGAGGAATACCGGAGCAAGCTTGGCGCCGCGGGTTTCGCTGGGATCGAAGTGGAACCAACGCGAATTTATCGCGTGGAGGATGCACGGGAATTCTTGTCGGAAAAAGGGCTGGATGTGGATGCGCTGGCGCCAGAAGCGGACGGAAAGTTTATGAGCGCATTCGTTAGGGCGGTCAAGCCGACGGCGGCGATTGCGAAAACGAAGGAAGCTTGCTGCGGACCAACGTGCTGCAAGTGATGGCCTGAACTTGGCGAGTCGAATCTAGTGAAGAGGTGCCACGATGCAAGGGCGATACAACGTACTTTTTCTTTGCACGGGAAATTCGGCGCGTTCGATCATGGCCGAAGCCATTCTAAATAATAAGGGCAGGCCGACATTTACAGCTTACAGCGCGGGGAGCCACGCTACGGGAAAAGTGCGGCCGGAAGCGCTGAAGCAGTTGGAACTGGCGCGTTTGCCCACGAGCGGGCTTCGCAGCAAGAATTGGGACGAGTTTGCGAAAGCAGACGCACCAAAAATGAATTTCGTCTTCACGGTTTGCGACAACGCGGCGAAAGAGGTCTGTCCAGTCTGGCCGGGGCAGCCGATGACGGCGCATTGGGGCGTGGCCGATCCGGCGGAGGTTCAGGGCACGCCGGAACAAATCGAGCGAGCTTTTCGCGAAGCCTATATGACCCTCGACCGCAGGATCAGTCTGTTCCTTTGCTTGCCTCTCGCGAGTCTCGACAAGCTGGCGATTCAGTCAGAAATCGACCGCATCGGACACGAATGAGGGGATGTAAATGAAATCGACTGGCCGTCTCAGTTTTTTGGACCGGTATCTCACAGCGTGGATCTTCGCGGCCATGTTCTCTGGCGTAGCGCTGGGATGGCTTGTGCCTGGAATCGTTCCGTTTCTAAATCGCTTCAACGTCGGCACCACTTCCATTCCAATCGCGGTGGGATTAATTGTAATGATGTACCCGCCTTTCACGAAGGTGCGGTACGAGCAACTGCATGAGGTCTTTCGCAATAAGCGTGTGCTTGGACTTTCACTTTTTCAGAACTGGGTCGTTGGTCCCATACTGATGTTTCTGCTGGCCATCGTATTCCTGCGCGGATATCCGGAATACATGGCTGGGCTCATCCTGATCGGCCTGGCGCGCTGCATTGCCATGGTCATCGTATGGAATGAACTGGCACACGGCGATACGGAATATGCGGCGGGCTTGGTAGCTTTCAATTCTCTCTTCCAAGTTTTCTTCTATTCCCTTTACGCCTGGCTTTTCATTACTGTCCTGCCCGCTAAATTCGGCCTTCATAGCGCCGCGGTGAGCGTATCCATGGCGGAGATTGCTAAAAGCGTGTTTATCTATCTTGGCATCCCATTTATCGCAGGATTTGTGACTCGGACAGCGATGGTCCGTGCGAAGGGGCAGGATTGGTACAACCGAAAGTTCGTTCCTCGGGTAAGCCCACTGACCCTTATTGCTTTGCTGTTCACGATTGTGGTGATGTTCTCCCTCAAAGGCGGGTACATTGTCCGGCTGCCTTTGGACGTCCTGCGCATCGCTCTGCCGCTATTGATTTACTTCGTGCTGATGTTTTTGGTTTCCTTCTACATGGGCAAGAGGCTAGGTGCAGACTACTCGAAAACTACGACGCTGGCATTTACCGCCGCCTCGAACAACTTCGAACTCGCGATTGCGGTTGCAGTCTCTGTATTTGGGATCAATTCCGGAGCCGCCTTCGCGGCGGTCATCGGGCCCTTGATAGAAGTGCCGGTAATGATTGCATTGGTTAACGTGGCGTTCTACTTCCAACGTCAGTTCTTCGCCACTGAGCAACCGCTGACTACCGAGCCGATAGGCTCGCCATTTGCGAAGTGATGCTAGCCATCCAAGGATAAGAAAATTTGGTGCGGTCGAGTGGATTCGAACCACCACGGTATTGCTACCGCCAGCCCCTCAAGCTGGTGCGTCTGCCAGTTCCGCCACGACCGCACAGAGGTGAGAACATCATTGTAGCTGCGAGGCGCCAGGCCCGCAAGCCGGATGGATCACCGAGAAAAACCAAACGTGCCGCCAGCTCAGGGCTTCTTGGGTTGTACCGGAGCGGGCTGCTGCGCCGCAGGTTTCGAAGAAGCTGGCGAGGTGTTCGCCGCAGGCGGATTGCTCTGTGGTGCCGGGATCGGCGTGACTGGAGCCTTCGCGGGTGTCTTCGCTGGTGCCGGCTTGGAAATTCCTTGCAAGACCGAGCCGCCCCCTGTTTCAACCGCTTTGTCCGTGCGCAACACCATGGCGAAGGCGCAAACCATGAACATAACGGCGCACCAGGTTGTGGCTAGAGAAAGAACCGACGCGGCGCCGCGGGGACCGAAGGCAGTCTGGCTGCCTGCGCCGCCGAAGGCACCTGCAAGATCGGCTGCCTTGCCGCTTTGCAGGAGCACGACGATCATCAGAACGAGGCAGTTCATCACGAAAAAAGAGGTCAGCAACCAGCCAAACCACCGGAAACCGATCACGATGATCGCAAAACCAATCAATAAAGCGATGGTCCACTTCATCCAACTTGGCATTTCTATCTCCCTGCGCAATCTCGAACGATGCTCGCGAACGATTTCGCGTCGAGGCTCGCTCCGCCGACGAGCGCGCCATCCAATTCTTCCTGGGCCATCAATCCCTGAATGTTGTCAGGCTTGACGCTGCCGCCGTAGAGAATCCGCAATTCAGAGGCGTGTTTGGCGGAAAACTTTTCCGCGGCGCATTGGCGGATGAAACTATGCATCTCCGCCGCAATTTGCGGGGTGGCCGTCTTGCCAGTGCCGATGGCCCACACTGGTTCGTACGCTATCAGAATACGGGAGAATTCGTCGGGGGTCAACGAACCCGGACCGCCGAGGAACTGCGTCCGGCAAATCTGCTCGGTGCGGCCGCCCTCGCGATGTTCCAGCATTTCTCCGATGCAAACGATGGGGGTAAGGCCCGCGGCGAGGGCGGATTTGGTTTTCTTGGCGACGGTTTCGTCGGTTTCGCCGAAGAACTGGCGCCGCTCGGAATGGCCGATAATGACGTAGCGGCAACCGGCTTCGACGAGCATTTGCGGAGAGATTTCGCCGGTAAAAGCGCCTTCCTTTTCCCAAAAGACGTCCTGCGCTCCGATGGCGATTTGAGTACCGCGAGCGGCTTGGACGGCAGCATGAAGGGCTGTGAAAGGCGGAGCGATGACGATGTCGCACTGGAGGATGCCGTCAACGAGCATGGAGAAGGAGGAGAAAAATACGTCGGTTTCCATTTGGGTCTTGAACATCTTCCAGTTTCCGGCGATAACGCTGCGCCGCCGGGCCTGCGCGAGAATCGAGGCGACCTTCGGCGCCGGTTTGTCGTTCAGGGCTTCGACGCCGGGGAGCATGGCGCCGGCCAGGAATTCGAGCGACGCGCCGCCGCCGGTGGAGATGTGAGAAATCCTGTCGGCAACGCCGGATTGATGAACGGCAGCGACGGAATCGCCTCCGCCGACGATCGAAGTGGCGCCGGAACTTGTAGCGGCGGCGACGGCTCGGGCGACTTCGAGCGTGCCATTGGCGAAGGCGGGCATTTCAAAAACACCCATGGGGCCGTTCCAAACGATAGTCTTGGCTTGGGCTATTTCCGATGCAAACGCCGCGACGGTTTTGGGCCCGATGTCGAGGCCCATTTGGTCTACGGGCGTGTCGGCGATGTCGACCGTGGTTGCGGGGGCAGTCGCCTTGAATTCAGGGGCGATGACGTGATCGACAGGGAGCAAAAGCTTGAAGTTTTTTTGCTTCGCGTCAGCGAGAATTTTACGGGCAAGGTCGAGTTTGTCATCTTCGACGAGCGATTTGCCGATGGGCAAGCCCTGGGCTTTGAAAAAGGTGTAGGCCATGCCGCCGCCGATGAGCATGGCGTCGGCGATTTTCATGAGGTTTTCGACGACTTCGATTTTGTCGCCGACTTTTGCTCCTCCGAGAATCGCGACGAAAGGACGCGCAGGATTGGAGAGAGCCTTGCCGAGATAGTTGAGCTCTTTTTCCATCAGCAGGCCGGCGGCGGAATGCTGGACGAAGTTGGTGATGCCGACGACGGAAGCGTGGGCGCGATGGGCGGAGCCGAAAGCGTCGCAGATGAAGACGCCGTCGCAAAGGGAGGCGAGTTGCTTCGAGAAGGCTTCGTCGTTCTTTTCCTCTTCGGGATGGAAGCGGACGTTTTCGAGAAGAAGGATATCGCCGTCGGCGAGCGTCTTGCTCTTCGATTCAGGGACGGGGCCGACGCAATCCGAGGCGAAACGAACGGGCTTGCCGATCAGCGCTTCGAGCTTCTTGGCGGCGGGAAAAAGCGAATACTTGGGATCAGGACCGCCTTTGGGCCGCCCCAGATGCGAAGCGAGGATCAAGCGTGCGCCTTTTTGAATTGCCAGGCGCAGGGTGGGGATAGTTTCACGAATGCGGGTATCGTCGGTGACCACGCCGTCCTTGAGAGGGACGTTGAAGTCCACGCGAATGAATACGCGCTTGCCGCGGAGTTCGAGATCGTTGATGGTGAGTTTGTTCATAGATTCTTGACTCGCGATTCTTTGCTCGAGATTCGTGCTTCGTTTTTCGTAAAAGGGACGGGGCGGGATGAGCCCGCCCCCGCACGCGCACAGCGGTTAATTAGAACTTAGCGGCCATGAACTTGATTAGATCGCGGCAACGGCAGGAATACCCCCACTCGTTGTCGTACCAAGCCAGGACTTTGACACAGCGGTCGCCGACGACCTTGGTGTAGCCGGAATCGACGATGGAAGAGTTCGAGTTCCCCTTAAAATCGGCGGAGACGAGTTCTTCTTCGGTGTAGCCGAGAATGCCTTTCATGGGGCCATTGGCGGCGGCTTTGAGAGCGGCGTTAACGGCTTCTTTGGAGGCCGGCTTGTCCACGAAAACGGTCAGGTCCACGACGCTGACATTCGGCGTGGGGACGCGCATGGCGTAGCCATCGAGCTTGCCCTTTAATTCTGGAATAACGAGATGCAAAGCCTTGGCGGCGCCGGTCGAGCTGGGAATCATGTTAATGGCGGCGGCGCGGGCGCGACGGAGATCCTTGTGGGGCAAATCGAGAAGCTTTTGGTCGTTGGTATAGGAATGGATGGTCGTCATCGTGCCGCTGTGAATACCGAAGGTGTCTTGCAGGACTTTGGCAACAGGCGCGAGACAATTTGTGGTGCACGAGGCGTTGGAAACCACATGGTGCTTCGCGGGATCATAGGTGTTGTCGTTGACGCCGAGGACGAAGGTCGCGTCGGGGCCCTCGGAAGGCGCGGAAATGATGACTTTTTTGACCGGAGCGCGGAGGTGCTTTTTCGCGTCAGCGCCGTTGGTGAAAAGGCCGGTGGATTCGATGACAATGTCAGCGCCCACGCCCGCCCAGTCCAGCTCAGCGGGATCTTTCACTTTGAAAACCTTGAAAGGCTTGCCGTCGACGGAGATCGTGTCGTCCGTGTGCGTGACGTTTTGCGTGAGGTTGCCGAGGATCGAGTCATACTTGAGCAGGTGCGCGAGGGTCTTGGCGTCGGTGATGTCGTTGACGGCGACGAACTGGATGTCCTTGTCGTCGAGCGCGGTGCGCATGATGTTCCGTCCGATGCGGCCGAAGCCGTTGATACCGACCTTGATGGGCATACTACCTCCGTTGGATTTGTGAAGCGGCGGCGGGCTCTCCGGGGAGAAACGACCGCAATGCCGAACCCAAAATGCTATGGGGTGCGGAAAGAAAAGTCAACGCGAAGCGAGAAACCGAAAATTCGCCGAAGGTGAGAGCATCCACTGAAAGAGGAGAACCAAAGCTATTCTGGGTATTGGCGGATGGTCGTAACGCGGTCTCCGGAGAAGCAGACGAAGACTGTTTTGGAAGGAGGCTCGCCGTAGATCCAGTCCTCGATATCGTTGCCTTGGGGATCGCGTTCGCGAACTTTGTGATCGGGCTTGCCGATGGCGGCTATGACTTCATCGCGGTCCATGCCAACTATGGGCCGGCGCTCGGCGATGGCTTTTTTCATGGCGGGAGGCAGAGTATCCACCCACTGCACGGAAGCGGAGCGCTCCCTCGTGAAATCGAGAAACGGTGAGAGAAGCTGCTTCAAATCCTTCGGGCTCAGGTCGGGTACAGTCTTGTTGAAATCAAGATAGATGGTGCTGCCCGTTCCCGGTTGCAGACCCGGCGGACCTTGTTGCTGCTCTTCTGTAGTCGTTTGAGCTGTCGGGATCCCACTCAGCTCAATGTGGAAGCGGTCGCGCAGGCTTTTCTTGCCGCGTCCACCGCCGTTCAGGTCAACAATGATCTCGTTGTCGCGAAAATCCAGTTTAGTGATCTGGACCTTGTCCCCATTGTTGACGGCAGCGCCGTGAGTTGCCACGGCGCGGTCCAGGAACTCGAGGTTCAGCGGCTTGCCGACGTGAACGATGAGGCCTTCTTTCCCGGCAGGAAGGGATTTCGTGGCCTTGGCGAACTCGCCTGAAACATAGCGAATAAGCTCAAGCTTCGAAGCTTCTTGAAGGGTGGCGCTTTTCGGCTTGGGCTGAGATTGCGACGCGTTTTGCTCGTCCGGAGAGGCCGAAACGACGTCGGGAAAGAGTGGGACTTCCTCTCCTGGCGGAAAAACGGCGATGGGCTTAGTGGGCGGAAGTAGACTGTTGACGCGAGGAACGTCCGCGCCAGCGAGAAAGAAAAGAGCCATACTGAGAATGAGCCGAGTTGCCATGACAAAATTGAGCTAGTCACCCACCGAGCCAGCAAACCTGCCGGATTATCGGATTATCCCCCAAAATCTATGATGCAGGAAACGGGAAATACAGCTACGGCCCCCAGCGTGGGCTAATCCGACCGGACAGTCAGACAGCGGGCCTTGTCAGAATTACACTCCCCGGGAGAGTGTTGGGAAGCTAAATGGTGTCCAAGCAGCAGCATGGCAGACTGAGGCGGCAAAACACGAGCCTAGCGGGAGATAACCTGAACCCCCTGGCGGTCAATCGTCACGGGAAGGACTTCTCCGCCAGCCTCGACGATGGCGGTTTCCACGCTCGACCGGGCATCCGGTTCAATTAAAAGAACGACGCAACCGCCTCCGCCTGCTCCGCAAACTTTGCCGGCCAGCGCACCGTTTCGCCGCGCACCCGCAATGACGCGATCAATTGTTTTGGTCGAGATGGTCGGCAGGTTCCTCTTTCGGAACGACCATTCTTCCCGCATCAATCGTCCAGCCTCGTGCCAGTCCGGTTTTTCCAGGGCAAAACGCAGCTTTTGAGCGACGTCGGAGATTCGCTCGAGGCCGTGTTGTACCGTGCGGTTGCCCCCGATCTGCGCTTTGAAGACTTCCCAATTGTTGATGCCGTGCTGGCGGGGCTTTCCCGTGTAGCACACGACGATGCGGCGTTCCAGCTCGTCGAGATTCACCCGCAGTTCGACGCGGTGCTCGCCGCCGGGAGGGAGTTCGATGGCTGCGGCGCCGCCGAATGCGGGCGGGTAATGATCCTGCGTACCGGTAGGAACATTGATGACGATGGCTTCGGCATCGCGGCTGATATGAATCCAATCGACTTTGCTCTTCCCTGCCCCGGTGTAGCGGTCGAGAGCAGCACAGATGGCCACCGCCATGGCGCTCGATCCGCCGATGCCAGCGCCGTTGGGAGCTTCAGAATCGGTGGTGAGCGTGAAGCCGCCTTGGGGCTGAAAGAATTTTACGATTTCCGCAAGAAGCGGCAGCTTGTAGCGCCTGGCTTTCACAAGCGCGGCAAAAGATGCGAAGATTTCTTCGCGCTTGATATCGCGAGAAACGAGCTTTATGCGTTCGTCCCACGGCGCATGTGTCTGAATCACGCAAGACGCGTACCGCGAGATCGCCGCGTTCAACGTGACCGAGCCCGGATGAAACAGATAAAGCGGCCAAATATCGAGTGTGCTTCCCGCAAAATCGACGCGCGTAGGTGCCTTGGATTCAATGATCATGGGTTTTCGCTGTTTCTGTATGAAGATGCCGAAGGATATGGCTCCAGGTATTGGGCCTTAGGATCAAAACCGCCCGATCTAGTCCGCACGCACCTATTTCGAATGACGGCTTAGCGCGCATGCGTGGCCGTGATTGAAAATTTCAACCCAAGCGCTTGCATTACGCGAATAATGGTGCCAAATTCCGGGTTGCCCTCCGTACTAAGAGCTTTGTAGAGGCTCTCGCGAGACAGCCCGGCTTTCTTTGCGATCTGTGACATGCCGCGGGCCCGAGCAATGGTGCCAAGCGCCTTGGCAATGAAGGCCGGATCGTCCGATTCCAGAGCTTCCTCCATGTAAGCATTGATGGCTTCTACACTGTCCAGATATTCAGCGGAGTCATAGAGAAAAGTTCTTGATTTCTTTTTTGACATGCCTAGTCCTCCAGTCTAGCCGCGAGGGTTTTTGCGGTCTTGATGTCTTTAGTTTGTGAGCCCTTATCGCCTCCGTTCAACAGCACAATTAGCGCCTCGCCCCGCCGGACAAAATAAACTCGATAACCAGGGCCGTAGTGAATCCGAAGTTCGCTGATACCTTCTCCGATGGGCTTAACATCTCCAGGATTACCAAAAGCTAGCCGGTCAATCCGTGCCGCGATCTTGGCTCTGGCGCGATGGTCGCGAAGCCGCGCCATCCATTCGGAGAAAGTTGCAGTCTTACGAACTTCAATCATCGAGATTGTATCCTATGGGATACAATGCGTCAAGTAGGAAGCCGCTGCAATGAGAGAAAGACATTGGTGAACAGAAAGTATGCAGCTGTCTACTTCCCCGCACTGTTTGCGGAGGCGGCGCGGTTTCTTATCATAAGCTGCGGCCCCGCATCTTTTTTCTCTTGGGCAAGCGCAGGATTGGGCTCAAAGCAGCGGCGGCAGCGCGCTTCGTACATTCCACCCGCGCCGACGACGATGAGCTCTTCACTCTCGACGAGACGTTGCGTATGCACCGCGGGATTGCCGCAGCGCATGCATATAGCCAGCAGTTTGGTGATCTCCTCGGCGATAGCCAGCAAGCGCGGCATCGGTTCGAACGGCCGTCCGCGATAGTCGGTGTCGAGTCCCGCGACGATGACACGCTTTCCCAGATTTGCAAGCTTGGTGCAGACATCGACGATCTCTTCGCCCAAAAATTGTGCTTCGTCGATGCCTACGACTTCCGTGCGCGGAGAAAGCTTCTCCATAATTTCCGAGGCTTTGGTGACATTATCCGAGGATATTCCCAGCCCCGAATGCGAGACGATTTCGTTGGCTGCGTAGCGCTCATCGATGGCGGGTTTGAAGATTTGCACGCGCTGCCGCGCAATTTCGGCGCGCCGTAGCCTGCGAATCAGTTCCTCGCTCTTGCCGGAAAACATCGGGCCGACCACCACTTCGATCCAGCCCATATTGCCTTTAACAATGTCCACTCTCGCGTCTCCTCAATATCCTGGTACAAAATCTAACCCGCGCTGCGCTTGGCTCTGCCGTACATCTTCGCATTATAGAACGGAGCGAAAGCTGTAATTAGTGCAACGCGAAAAGATTCGTCCCGCTGGATCAAATCCGCCGAGAGTACGCCCCACGCGCCCTGTCCATCGCGAATGCCTACCGCGCCCGCGTAGCGGTCGATGGCGTCCGACAAATCGAATCCCCGCTCGAGAACTTCGTGGGCCAGCTCCTCAGGTAGTTCGATGCCCCCGGAGCGTCCGTAGAAACCCCGGCTACCGTCGCTAGCATAAGCCCAGCTCTCCAAAAACACGCGCCTGGTTCTGTCGTCTTGCAACACTTCGAGGCCGCCTTCGAGGCCGATGAAGTAGCGCCACGGCTGGCGAGTTTCGCGCGCGAGTTGCATGAGCGCATCCACGCGCTGGCGCGCGCCGCGCATCAACTCCTCCGACGAGGAAGGCGTAGGGCTCACTCCACTTTCAACTTCCACGCCCACCACCTCGAAATCGCCATCCGGGACAAGCTTGGGCGCGAAAGACTCCAGAGCTTTCGCAACAGCCTGGAGCTTCGGCCTACGAGTGCTGCCGACGGCGACGATGATCTTCTTCATGAAGGCAACAAATGGGACGCGCTGATTCTAACGGGAACCGCATGAGGATATCACGTAGAAACTACTTGGGTTGAGGAAAACCCAAAGAAGCGGGCGGGAGAACCGACGCGGTGTTCGCGCGGCACGAACAACAAAATTATCCTCCCGCGAGCGATGCGCCAATCGTGGCCGCGCGAAGCAGCGGCGTCTCGCGCCCGCGAGCCGACACTCTCTCTACCGTCTCGATTTCGCCATTCCTCACGATCATTCCGTGATCGAAATTGTTGACCGTGGGACAAACGTGCCGCGGCAGGAGATACAACATTTCCCCAACGGCTGGGCCATCTCCGCCTCCCTCCACCTGAAAGGGCAAATGTTCTTCGCTCGGTGAAAGCGGTGTCAGTTCAGGATGTCCAACAACAACGCAAGTCGGATTGCCAGCATCGGCTGACACCGCCTTGTGCCCTGCATCACCTGTGACAATCCCTGCGCGCGGATGGCTCACCACACGACTCAGCACCAGCGCGGCCGGCCGGTAGCCATACTCTGGAGGCAGCTGCGCGAGGCTGGTTGCATCGTTATAGACGATGGTTCCAGGCGAAATCCTATGGATGAACCTTGCGTCGCGAAAACCGCTGTAAGCCAGGGAAGCGGGAAAAGCCGGCGTTCCTGCCGTGACCACTTCAAGCACTCGAACTCCAGTGCGTTCGATCTCGTTGACGATTTCCAACAATCGATCGTAGCCATGATGCGCCCCCGCGATTCGTGCGCGCATATCCGGTTCCCGACGTTGGCCGTCGTAATAATGCAGCCCGCGAAAGCTCAAACCTCTAGCCTCTGTGGCCCGCGCCAGGCTGACAATTTCCCCTCTGTATCCTTCGTCGACGCCAGTTCGGTTCATTCCGGGGTTTATATCAAGAAAAATTCCCAGCCGGCTGCCGTGCCATTGTTTTATTTGATTTTCGTTCTCGGCCAAAACAGAAATGCGGGCCTCTGGAAATTGTTCCGCAATCTCGCGAACTCGCCGCGCATTCGCGCCAATCGATGGATACGCGAGTAGTACATCGGTTGCCCCGGACTGACAGGCCACCAGGAGTTCCAGCGTGGTCGCGCACTTGAAATTGCAGACACCGCGCTCCGTCAGCATGCGCATCGTGTAGCCCAGCTTGGCCGTCTTGACGTGGACGCGCCACCGATCCGCGTTTCCCCCCAGCAACTGCAACGTCCGTTCTATATTTGAAGCTACGAGTTCCGGATAGATCACCAAAGCCGGCGTCATTACGCCATCAAGATCGGTAACCTTATAGCGATGGTCCCACGCGAACTCTCTGAGGATCGAGTTGTCTGTAGCCATATCGGCTTCGATGATAACGCCTAAACGCGCCGAGCTGCCAAGAGGCTCGTAAATTCCGTCTCGCCCCAAATCTGCACCGAAAGGAAACGATTTATCGGTAGCGGCCGCACGGATTGACCGCCTTTCTATCTGATAGTAGGCTCCCTGAAATTCGATGAGCGCAATAAGCCCCGAGCCGCCAAATCGCTCGCAGTCTCCGCGTTCGGAGCTCGTCCGCGGCTTTGGCCTCTGGTCGGCCGTCGCCATCGTCATCGGCGACACCATCGGCACGGGCATTTTTCTCGTGACCAGCGACATGGCGCGTGCCGTGGGTTCAACCGCGCTTGTGTTTGCCGCCTGGCTCATCGGTGGACTCATCGTGCTGTTTGGCGCCTTCTGCTATGCCGAGCTTGGCGCGGCCTTTCCCAAAGCTGGCGGCCCTTACGTTTATCTCACCCGCGGCCTCGGCCCTCTGTGCGGATTTCTCTTCGGCTGGATGAGTTCATTCCTCGAGCGGCCTGTGGCCATGGCGACTCTGGCGGCGGGATTCATGCGATTTCTCTCTTTTCTCTTTCCGTTAGTGGCCAGTCCTATTTTTACCGGGCACCTTGGTCGGTATGATTTCTACTTGACCGCAGCGCAGCCGCTCGCGGCGCTGGTCGTCGTGGCCGTCACCGCGCTCAATTACTTGAGCGTGCGACTCGGTGGCAACATCCAAGTGCTCCTGACGTCCCTGAAGATCGCCACCATCCTCGCGATTGTCATCGCCGGGGCACTCCTCGGGAAGTCACATCCGGTTACGCCTGCACTCGTGGGCGCTTCCTCACACTGGGGCCCTCTTTCCATGGGGACAGTCGCTGCCGTTCTGACGGCCATGGTTCCCGCCATGTGGGCCTACAACGGCTTCAACGACCTCGGCGACCTGGGCGACCTGGGCGAAGAAATTCTGCACCCGGAGAAAAACATTCCGCGCGCCATCATTCTGGGACTGCTCACCGTCGGCGGTCTCTATCTGCTCGCAAATGTCATTTACTTCCGCACAATGCCGTTCGCGGTACTAGCGCATTCTCAGCACGTCGCCTCGGATGTTGTGCAGTCTTTCGCCGGCTCTCGCGGAGCAACATGGCTCACGATTGCAATGGCTGTTTCCGCCCTCGGAGCGCTTCACGTCGTCGTCTTAACGGGGGCCCGCATTCCTTACGCGATGGCCCGCGATGGCGCATTCTTCCAGTTCACCGCCCGCATCCAGCCAACTTTTCGGACTCCCAGCGGTTCCCTTCTCCTCCTCGGCTCGATCGCCGCGCTGCTCGCCCTCACGGGGACCTATGAGGAACTCTATTCGCTGTTCGTTTTTGCTGTGTGGATTTTTTTCGCCCTGAATGGAATTGCTTTGCTCCGTTTGCGTAAAAAGGAGCCTGGCCTCTTCCGGCCTTACCGCGCCTGGGGCTATCCCTGGACGCCGCTCGTCTTCTTGCTGGCCGCGATCGCGCTGACCGCGAATTTGTGGATGCTCCGCCCCGTGCGTTCCTCGCTCGGCCTTCTTGTCATTCTGGCAGGCATCCCTTTTTTCTACCGCTGGCGAAATTCCGAATACGCACGTGCAGCATCGCTTCAGAACGGAAACGAGGGATAAATCCTGAAGACTACTTGCTCAGGCTACGGGTCTAGAATAAAAAGTACCCAAGGATGCACAGTTGCCATGGTTCTCGGGTCAGGTCTTCGACGGTCCGAACTCTTGTCCTTCACGGTGAACAGAACCCCGCAGCATCAAGCGCCTTTGTCAGACAGTCCAGCAAAGAGACCTATTGAGGAAAAGCTTTGATTTCATCATTTTTTACCTTTACGTACTTTCGCTCGAGGACCCGCAGGCGCGTTCCTCTTCAGATTGATCTGATTGTACTCGATGGCGGCACGGACGAGATTTTTTAGAGCACGCATATTAATCTTATCGCCCTCGAACAAATCGATCGCTCTCCACGCGTTGCCTCGGAGGCCCGCGTTGAAGAGCTTGTCGGGATCCGGGAGGCTGGCCCCGTGAGAAAAAGTAAGCTTCACTTTGTCTTTGTGGGCGTTGCCGACCGCGATCATTCCGTCGCGCGACCACACCGGGCTTCCCATCCACTTCCATTCCTCGATGATCTCGGGGTCGGCCTCTAGGATGGCCTTGCGAATGCCGGCGAGCGTTCTCCCACGCCAGTCTTTGAGTCCTGCGATCAGCTGGTTGATACGTTCCGATGGATTCATTGGATCATTACGCCTCCAATTCTTGTCCCGTTTTCATGCGCGCAGGCCGCTCTCTTCGAATAAGTCGTCGAACGAGATGGCCTTTCCACATCCACAATCCTGAAAGGACAATCACAGGAACCATGACATACCGAATACCCCAAGCGTAGTTTGGAGTATCCGCCGGCGAATCATAAATATAACCGAGGATCGGAATGCTAAAGAGGATGTGAATCCAGCGAAAGATTATACGTACCGTGCCTTGCGTCATGATTGGTTGTTGCATGGTCTTGCTATCCTCCTATTCACGAATTTTGATCTGCCTTGGGCGGCCAGTTGGGCGGTTCAACACCGAACTGCTTGGCGTACTCGGCAACCAAGCGGTGCCAGCCGCTGGATTTCATGGCGTCACCACTGGACAGGCGTCCGATGGGAGCTCCGCTGAGAAGGCGATCCAGGACATCGAAAGCAATGTGCCAGCCCGCGGCACCCCAGGAGATGAAGCGTCGGTCGATGTTGGCCCACAGCGTGAGGCGCGTGCCGGTGCCGACGGCTTCGAGTTCCCATCGCATGTCGTTGTACTCGAGCACTCTCGGAGCTTCGGCGCGCGTTACGGTTGTTTCCAACGGCCGCCCCGTGCCCACCCAGGTGAGCTTCACCGTCCCCACCTTGTCTAGATTCCCATCGGCGTCAAAGGGCGCCCACTCGCGCAAATGCGCCGGGTCGGTGAGCGCCCGCCAGATCTTTTCCGGCGAGTGGCGCAGCTCTCTGACGAGAATGAGCGCCCACTTCTCTCCGTCCTGTTTTTGCACCTGCGCCCCGCTGGCCGGACCCGGCGTGTATTGCTCGAGATGGGTCATCTTCTTCTCCTGTTCGACTTCTCCCGCTCGGCTTCTCCAGTTCGAAGGTGCTGCTACCAGCGCTTCAGTTGAGTGAGCTGAACAAGGTTGCCGCAGGTATCCTTCAGCATGGCAATGGTCGAGCCGGTCACGTCGGTTGGCGCCATGGTGAACTCCGCGCCGAGGCTTTTGATCCGCTCGTAGTCGCCCTTGATATCGTCTGTGAAGAACATGATCGCGGGCTGGCTCTGTTGAAAGATCGCCTGCTGATATGCTTTGGCAGCCGGATTGTTGTTCAGCGCCAGTTGCAGCTCGGTGCCGTCCGGGTCCTCTGGTGAGGCCACCGTCAGCCAGCGATACGGGCCCTGGCTGAAATCGGTCTTCTTGGCAAAGCCCAGTACCTCCGTATAGAAGCGCAGGGCCCTGTCCTGGTCGTCCACATGTAAGGTGGTCACTTTGATTTTCATTTCGTTTCTCCTTTGTCATCTTCGTGGTTTGCGCCGCGTTGTCTGTTTCCTGTTTTACTTTTTTTTGGTGAAGGTTCTTCCATTCGGTCGAGGTGCCGTTCCAGCGCATCCACGTGCTCGGACCAGAACCGGCGGAACTGCTCCAGCCAGGCATTCACCTCCTGAAAGGGTCCAGGTTTCAGGCGGTAGAGACGCCGCTGGGCGTCCACCATGGATTCCACGAAACCGGCCTCGCGCAACACTCGCAGGTGCTTGGACACCGCTGGTTGCGTCATACCGAGCCGCCGCTCGATCTCTCCCACCGACTGTTGTGACGAGACCAGCAGGCCCAAGATCGCGCGGCGGTTCGGCTCCGCAATGATTTCGAATACCGATTCCATGGTCTTTATATACTCCATGTAGCATATACGTGTCAAGGGATATAAAGAACCCACTTGTGGAAAAGTTGTGAACGATGCGTGCAACGAGTGGGGACCAGGCAGGGGCTCTGTTCCTTCGTATTCCCACACGGAGGGAGCAGACTCTGTGAGTGTTTGATTTTATGGAGCGGCCTATCGGAATCGAACCGACACCTGAACCTTGGCAAATCTGAAGCCAATGGAAAATCAGGAACTTACGAGGCACTTTCAGGAGCATTGAGTAGCCGTAGGAGCAGTCAGAAATGCTTAATGTTCCTCAGGTTGTTCCCACGAAACGAAGAGTATAGAAACGGTTCAGATGGACCATACGGATCGCGGGTTGGCACCCTTTAGCATTATCCCTTTAGCGTTATCAGCATACTTCTGGACGGTAAAGATCGAAAACAATGCCGGGCGGAATTTCAAGGACTTAGAAGAAATGATGGGGAACGCTAAGTCATTGAAAAGGACCGATAGGGAATGCAAGGCAATCCTTATTGGCCCCTCATTTTTACGGTGCTGAAATTCCCTTGTTGTTTTTTCGCTCGATCAAGAGTGGCGTCGGCTTCCGGTCAAATCTCGCGGCACGGATGGCAAGCCGACGACCACACTAGTCTATGGCTTAATTTCAATCCCGGGAGCTGCCATAGCATGCTTCTGCGCGCGCATCCATAACACAAAACCAACGAATTAGCGTCAAGGGCATGGCAAGATGACGTGCTTGGAGGCTTCATGAAAAAAATTCTTCAGAGAAAAATGCGCAAGACCATCTCGTAAGACTGTCTCACCAAAAACGAAGCATCTCACGAGAGCCCGCGCTGGGCGAACTCTTGGAGAAAGATCTACAGCATCGGGCGGTGACAGGGTACAGCGAGAGCACCCTGAGAGTTCGTCGCGTTTACATGGAAATGTTTCTCAAATGGTGCGCAAGAAATAGAATTTCCGCGCCTACCAGAGTTACGCGAACATCGCTCGAGGCCTATCAGCGATATTTGTTCCAGTACAAGAAGAAAGACGGTCAGCCATTGGCAGTTGCGAGCCAGCACTCCCGCCTCGCGCCACTCAAGGTTTGGTTCAAGTGGCTGACACATCGAAAGTATATTTCGCGTGATCCTGCGGCAGAGTTAGAGCTCCCGCGCGTGGGCTACAAACTACCAAACGTGATGAACAAAGAGGAAGTCGAGCGCGTGCTAAGTCAGCCCAAAATAGAGGTGCCGCTGGGCATCCGAGATCGTGCCATGCTCGAACTTCTCTATTCTAGCGGGTTACGTCGAATGGAGTTGTTGCACCTGAGGCTATACGCTGTCGATCAGAAGCACGGTCTCGTCACGGTTCGGGAAGGAAAAGGCAAGAGAGACCGTGTGGTACCGATCGGTGATCGGGCTTTGGCTTGGCTGGACATGTACCTGAATACTCTGAGACCTGAAATCGTAACGCAGCCCGACAATGGAATTGTATTCCTCACTTCGAATGGGGCCCCGTTTACGCCGAACCACCTAAGTTGGCTGGCCCGGCATTACGTCAAATCTGCCGAGATCGGCAAGGGCGGTGCGTGTCACATCTTCCGGCACACCATGGCGACTTTGATGCTCGAAGGAGGCGCGGACATTCGATACATCCAAGCCATGCTCGGGCATGTGCGCCTCGACACCACGCAAATTTACACGCACGTTTCGATTCGCATGCTCAAACAAGTCCACACTACCAGCCACCCAGCGGCGCGGTTGGCGGCGGAAAACGATCTGCCAATAAAGCAGCAACTC
>JBARBE010000032.1:0-21404 GCA_049792735.1 Candidatus Acidiferrum sp. | reverse complement strand
GGTGGAAGCCACGAAAGCGGCTACATCACCTACGACGCCGCCACCAACGGCGATGAGGAGAGAGTGGCGATCGATGCCGGCGCGGACTAGGGAGCGGTGAAGTTTTTCGGCGGTAGCGAGATTCTTGGCGGATTCGGCGTCGTTCATCAAATGCAATTGCAGGTGCCCGTTCCTGCTGAAGGTTCGAGCAATTCTCTTCCCGACCGCGCGCCAGACTTTGGGCGAAGAGACGACGTGGATGCGCGAGAATTTGCCAAGTTTGCGGATTTCAATCGCGGCATCGCGGAGGATGCTTTCGCCACAGGCGATCGAGTATTGGCCTGCGGATGATTTAACTGAGATGCGTTTGTTTTTCATTCGCGAAACTGTTCTTTGGAGTGAATCAAATTTAGCACAGTCTGCAAAGCTGCCGGAGGTGCACGCGCAGACTTGATGACGGTCATGCCGTCTTCAATGAATGACGAACTACTCCTGGACCAAACGGAGAAGTTCAGCCGCCGAACTCACGTACTTCGGCTTGCCGATGGAATCGATCATGTCCTTCGGCAAATCTGAGGTCGGGGTGCCTTCGGCGACTACAGGCGGCCCTCCGGGCCAATAGATCACCACGCAGCCCATCCGGAGGATGCGTACTAACCCGTCCCACAATCTCAAATCCGCGCAAGGGCGGTTAACAAAGAGGCCCGCGAGCATCTCTGGGTTAGAAGTGAGTGGAGTGACGCCAATCTCGGATGAGTTCTTCTTGTCGTAGCGGACTCGCCAGTAGTCCGGTTCGGACTCCTCCTCAACAACAGGAAACAGTGACCGCACAAGTGTCCGCGAAATTCCTTTCGTTTTGGTATCGCCGAAGCAATCAAGATAAATTTCGAAGCCCACAGGCCCTCCATGATTGGCATTGAGGCCACTACATCAAATTCATTTCGTTTGGAGTTGCTTGACGGATTCGAGGAAGACGTGGCCGGTGATGGCTAGGGTTTTGGGGCTGATTTTGTCGAGAGTGTCCTGGGGGGTGTGCCAGTAGTAGACGTCGCCGTTGGGGCCGTTGTCGAGGTCGATGACATCGACCGAGGGGACGCGGCGCTTCAGGAAAGATTGGTGGTCGTCTTCGACGGCGGAAGATTCGTTGATGAAGATGTTGCCGTAGCCGAGGCGTTTGGCGACGGACCAGACGAGATCGACCAGCCATTTGGTGGAGTAGGATTCGCGCTTGAAGTGCGGAGTCTTGGTGCCGACGAGATCGGCGAGGAGGAAGGCTTTGATTTTGGGGAGATCGGCGCTGATGGCGAAGCGGGCGGCCATCTCGCGGCTGCCGTAGCAGTTATCGGGATCTTGCCATTCGGGGCGGACGGCTTCTTCGCCGTCGAAGAAGGCGATCCAGACGGCATAACGGCCGCGATGTGAGCAAAGATTGCGCGCGAGTTCGAGCATGACCCCGGTCGAGGAGCCGCCGTCGTCGGCGCCGACAAAATTTTCTAAGCGCTTGGTGTCGTAATGCGTGCCGAGGAGAATTATGCCGGGCTTTTCGCCGGGAATTTTGACGAGAATGTTTTTCATGGCGATGCGGCCGGCGGGAGTGTCGGAGGTGAAGGAATCGACGTCAGTGGTGCAGCCGTAGGATTTGAGTTCGGAGAGCAAGTAATCCTGAAGTTGCGCGAGGGCGGGCGAGCCGGCGGGACGCGGACCGAAGGAAACTTGTTTGGCGACTTGGGCGTAGGCGCGGTTGCCATCGAAGCCATCGGTTTTGTCGGGCGGCGGGGCTTGGTCAGCGGGGGCGATCTGGAAAGGGGGCGCGGTGGTGAGGGCGCTCATGAAGGGCGCGTCTTTGGCGGCAGGTTGTGAGAGGTCGGCTTTGGCTTTGCATCCCGCGAGGCTAAGAAAAAGGGCGGAAGCGCAGATTGATGCGCACAAAATGTTTTTAAGCGGGTAGTTCATCTAGTGAGCCTCCGCGGCTTCCGCCAAACGGCGTTTTCGCTTGCGCACGACTAGCCAGGAGACGCCGACTCCGAGAAAGTACAACGCAACCAAGACAAGCATGAAGAGGACCATGGTGGTGGCATCGGGCGTAGGAGTCAGGACGGCAGCAAGGATGGCGATGACCAGCAAAGCGTAGCGAAAATTTTTGATGAGGAACTGGGGCGTAACGATGCCGAAGAGCGAAAGAAAAAAGATGAGCACGGGCAATTCAAAAACCAGCCCGAGGCCGAGGAGAACGAGAAGGATCAGGTCAAAATATTCGTCGATGTTGATGAGCGGGACGACGGGGCCCTGAAAGCTGATCAGGAAGCGCAGAACGTATGGCAGAGAGATGAAATACCCGAAGGCGATGCCGGCGAGAAAGAGGAAAACTGTCGAGAAAAGAAAACCGGTGATGGCGCTACGCTCGTGTTTGTAAAGCGCGGGAGCGACGAAAAGCCAGATTTGATAGAGGACCCAGGGGGACGCGATGACGATTCCCAGGTAGATGCTTACGGTGATGAGAAGATTCAGGTAGCCGGCGGGATGGGAGTAAACCAGTTTGGGATCGAGATGGGCGGATTTCAAGGCGTCAACCATGGGCCGCACCATGACATTGACGAAATGGGGCGCCACGAACCAGCCGACCATCGCGCCAAGCAAGATTGCGACTAGCGAATTGATAATGCGTTTGCGGAGCTCGACAAGGTGCTCGAAAAAAGTCATCTGAGCGCCGGGCTCTTCCTCGCGGGGCACGATGGTGGAATCAGACTGGCTGCTGTTGGTCATGAGAGGGGGCTTGAGAAGGCTCGGGGACCGGTTCGATCGATGCGTCGTTGGACGGTAGCTCAACGGCCTGAGCCGGTTCGGCCGAGGCGCCGTTCGTGGGTTCGACGGGCGCTGCAACAGGTTCCTCGACGGAGCGCGGCACGGATTCCGCGACTGGAGTCACGACCAGTGCTTCCGTAGCGCGAGTGTCCGCGTCTAATTGGGTTGTGGTGGTTTCGGCGCCAGGCAGCGCGGCCAAGGTAGCGGGCTGCACCGCGGCGACGGAGGCGGCAGCAGCCTCGGCGGCCTTCTTGCGCTCGGCTTGCAGGGCTTGCCGCTCCATATCGCGCATTTCCTGTTCGAAGGCGCTCTTGAAATCGGTGGAGGCTTTGCGGAATTCCGCCATAAGCTTGCCCAGGCCGCGGGCGAGTTCGGGGAGCTTCTGTGGCCCGAAAACGACCAGGACCACAATGAAGAGCACGATCATGTGAGTCATGCTGAGCATGGTGATAGGTAGCCGCAAGAGGGCCTGTTGGCATCATAGAAAGGGCGTCCTACGGTGTCAAACCACACTTTAGGGTGTGCTATAATTTGAGCTGCAGCGGATTGGCGAGGTCAGAATGAAATCAGAGCGCCGTGGGCTGGTTCTAGTCGTTTCCGTCCTTCTCATTTCAGCAATTCTTGGGGCTATTTACGGTCCGAACGTGCGCGCCACGACGTCCTCGGCCGAGGATGAGAGCACAGCGCTGCAGCAATTCACCAACGTGCTTGACGTGGTGCAGACGAACTATGCCGAGGCGATCGACGTGGACAAGGCCGTCTATCAAGGCGCCATCCCAGGCATGCTGCGCGTGCTGGACCCACACTCAAATTTCTTCGATGCGCGGCAGTTTGCTTTGCTGCGCGAAGACCAACGCGGGCGATATTACGGCGTTGGCATGATCGTCGCTCCCAAAGAAAACCGGACCGTTGTGATGCAGCCGTACGTGGGCGCGCCGGCGTTCAAAGCTGGCATCCGGCCGGGCGACGTAATTATGAAAGTGGACGACAAATCGACGGACGGGCTTACGACGACGGAAGTTGCCGATTTGCTGAAGGGGCCGAAGGGTACGGTCGTCAAGATCACGATGAGCCGCGAGGGGTATCCGCAGCCTCTCGTGTTTACAGTGACGCGCGATGAAATTCCGCGGCACTCGGTGGATATTGCGTTCATGCTGAAGCCCGGAATTGGCTACATCAGCCTCTCCGGATTCAACGAAACGACGGATCGCGAACTCTCCGACGCGCTGACGCAACTCCATGCATCTACTCTGGACGGGTTGATTCTCGATATGCGCGGGAATCCTGGCGGGCTGTTGAATGAAGCGGTTGCGGTGGGCGATATGCTGCTGGATAAGAACCAGCTGATTGTTTCGCATCATGGGCGGTCCTCACCGGAACGGCGCTACTTTGCGCTGCGAGGCAATCAGGGAATGACGACGCCTTTAGTCATTTTGGTGAACAACAATTCGGCCTCGGCCACGGAAATTGTTTCAGGCGCGGTGCAGGATCACGATCGCGGGCTGATTGTGGGAGAGACAACGTTTGGCAAGGGGTTGGTGCAGACGGTTCAACCTCTAAGTGAAAATACGGGGCTGGCGCTGACCACAGCGCGCTATTACACACCCAGCGGCCGGTTAATTCAACGCGATTACAAGTCGGTTTCGCTCTATGAATATCACTATGAACGAAAAGTTCCAGAGCATCCGACGGAAGTGAAGCTGACGGATAGCGGGCGGCAAGTAACGGGAGGCGGTGGAATCACTCCGGATATTGTGGTTGCCGCGCCGAAGTTCAATCATTTCCAAGAAGAGATGTTCCGCGCGGATGTTTTTTACCCGTTTCCAGGCGGCGTCGGAGGATTTACGCGGTTCTACATGGGAACCCGGCCAACCATCACGAAGGAATTCGCGGCGGACGACGAGGTGATGAAGACCTTCCGCGATTACCTGACAAAACACAACGTGCGCTACACCGAGCCGGACATGACCGAGAATCTGGACTGGGTCAAACGGAAGATAAAAGAAGAGGTTTTCTTCTCGACGTTTGGCATGCAGGATGAGCTGAAGGTTAAGCTTGAAGCGGATCCGCAGGTGCAGAAGGCTGTGGAAGCCATTCCGCAAGCCCGGGCACTTTATGAAAACGCGCGAAAGATCGTTGCGGAGCGCGCCGGCGCGAGCGGCAACCTCGATCGGCCTTAAGATCCAGACTCTCGCTTGTCATGACTGGCTCGGCGATTGCGCCGGAATTATTTAGTTTGCATTCGAGCAGGCTTAGCGCCGCCAAAATCGATTTCCCTTTGTCTTTTTGCAAACCGATCGGGCACGCTCGGACAGCTTCAGTTGGCAAGGTTCGGAGCGTCTGCTAAGATTTTGTAGCTGCTCATGGGCGAGTAGCTCAGCTGGGAGAGCGCCTCGTTCGCAACGAGGAGGCCGGGGGTTCGAATCCCCTCTCGTCCACCATCATTTCAAAAATCACTTAGGCGGCCTTCCGAACATAAACCCGCCGGAAACCTGGCCCATAGCTTGGCGACCGCAGCTTGCCATGCAGCATTGCGCGTAACGGGCGATAAGCTCGCCGAACGCCGTCCGTGATTTTATTACGTAAGCAGGCGATGCGCGCCTTGCTACGGCCCCTTCATTGGCTTCCACATCGGAGTACGTCATCGTCACCGGCGACTCCGTTCCGGAGATTCTTGCTAAGTTCTTCAGTCTTCTAACCTGCATGAACTCGCTGGGACTTTTTCGGCAAGACCATGTGATGGTTTTTGCAGCCCGCTCCTCTCCTGAACTTGCCGGGCCTCTTGCCAAAGGAGGGCAGAAAGCCATATTGTGTGCGTCTGGGATGTAAACGTTTGCTGGCACATCCTGTCGCCTTGCTCGGCCGAATCGCCTTTGCGCGTAGCACGGGCCCCAGAGATGAGACCAATGATGACTAAGCCATGGAATCGCCGGAAATTTTTAGCGCAACTTGCTAGCGTTTCTGCGGGGATGCTCCTGCCGCAGGGGAATGCTTTAGCCAGCGAGCCGCTGCGCGTTGCCGGAGAAGATTGCGAGCTGCGAGTCACTTCTGTAAGCGAGAATACCCTTCGCCTTAGTGTCCTTCCCGTCAAAGGCGAGACGTCGGGCGACCTTCCTTCTGATGGCTCCCTCGTTCAAACATCGTGGGGCGCTCCGACCGCCGCAATCCGCGGCACATTCCAACCGCAAACTGTCGGAACTGGAAAAGTGAAGCTGCGAATTGCTCCGAACCCGCTCACGTTCACCTTTACCACGGCTGAAGGACAGACGATCCAGCATCTCTCCATCGACCAAGAGACAGGCGTCCTTTCCTTTCTGACCGGGGATTCCCCGCTGTTGGGCCTCGGAGAAGGCGGGCCGCAATTCGACCGGCGCGGCTCAACCGACCGCATGAAGAGCGGGCAAGGCGGCTATCACCTGGCAACGCACGGCGGCCGGGTACCAATCCCATGGGTAATCGGAACGGAAGGCTGGGCGATGTTCTTCCACCAGCCCTTCGGTACGTTTGACTTTACGGGCGAGCAGAGTAAATTCGCGCCAACGAGCCCGCAATCCGCTCTGCCGCTCGATATCTTTTTCGTCGCCTCACGCGATCCTGCCGTGATTATGCGCGAGTACGCCCGTCTAACAGGGCACGCCGAGATGCCACCGCTCTGGAGTTTCGGCTATCAGCAATCGCATCGCACTCTAGCCAGCCGCGAGGAGGTGCTCTCCGAAGCCAAAACGTTCCGAGAGAAAAAGCTTCCTTGTGACGCACTGATCTATTTGGGCACCGGATTCTGCCCCTCGGGCTGGAACACAGAAAACGGATCATTCGATTGGAACTCGCGCGTGTTTCCCGACCCCAAGGAAATCCTCTCTGAACTCCATCAGCGTAATTTCCGGGCGGTGGTTCACGCCGTGATCCTCTCCGACAAACTTAGCGGGACAGTGCGCGACACTTGCGAACTTTCGCGATTCGATGAAGCGCAAGCGAGCTGTTACTGGGACGCCCATCGGAAGGATTTCGCCGAGGGGATCGATGGCTGGTGGCCAGATGAAGGCGACCCGCTGGATATTGCTTCACGCCTGACTCGCAACCGAATGTATTGGGAGGGCCCTCAACTTGACAGACCGAATGAGCGGCCATACGCGCTACATCGCAACGGCTATGCAGGCATGCAGCGATACGGCTCGTTCCTTTGGTCTGGAGACGTTTATTCCACCTGGGAAACGCTCAAGACTCATATTCCCATCGCGATCAATACGGCATTAACAGGAATTCCGTACTGGGGCACGGATATCGGCGGCTTCGTGCCCACCAAGGAATTTACCGCAGAACTTTATCTGCGCTGGTTTCAGTTCGGCGCCTTTTGTCCACTGTTCCGCTGCCATGGGCGCGCCTGGAAACTCCGCCTACCCTGGGGATGGAACACCGGCGACCCCGGCCCTACCGAAATCAACAATTACAATGGCGCGGCGATTCCGGACTCTAGCCAGCTCCATAATGAGCAAGTCGAGCCCATCTGCCGCAAGTATCTGGAGCTGCGCTACCGAATGCTTCCTTATCTCTACAGCGCCGTTCACGAATGCGCTGCGACTGGCATGCCAATTATTCGGGCACTGTGGCTGCACTTTCCAGACGATCCAAAAGCTACGGCTTGCGGTGATCAGTATCTGTGGGGAAAGACTATGCTCGTGGCGCCCGTAGTGGAAAAGGGCGCGGAAACGCGGAAAGTTTATCTGCCGGCAGGCGGGTGGTACGACTTTTGGACGGGCGAATTTCTGGAAGGCGGCGGCGAAATCAGCCGCAGGGTCGACCTCGAGACCATCCCTCTTTACCTCCGGGCGGGTTCGATTTTGCCCCTCGGCCCCGTGAAGCAATTCACGGGAGAAAAAGTGGACCAACCGCTTTCCGTTTCCATTTATCCCCGCGCGGACGCTTCCTTCCTGCTTTACGAAGATGACGGTAGTTCCTTCAACTATCGCAAGGGAGAGTGGATGGGGATTCAGATGGACTGGCACGACGCGAATCGGGCACTGACTCTGCGGCTTTCCCCGGGCTCGCGGATGCTCCAACCGCTCCGCAGAGAATTCGTTGTGAGTGTTGAAAAGCAAACTCGTTCGATCGTATTCGAAGGAAATCCGCTTAGAGTATCGTTGTAAAAAGGTTTGCGGCTCCAGGAGCACGCACCGTAGTGCTGCCGGGCCGGAACCGTCGATAGTGCCCAGAAGCTTTCAGAGGCAGATTTCGGGGGCCGCCGCTCGGGGTGTGGAGCGGCGGCCCCTTGTTGCGCCTTTCAATTCAGCCTAGAAATAGAGCTTCCCTCCCAGTTGCCACCATCTCGGCAGCGTCTGGGCGGTCACCTGGCCAAAATTGCCTTGAGATATGTCGCCTTGGATGTTCTGGAAATTGGCGTGATTGAACAGATTGTAGAACTCAAACCGGAATTGGAAAACAAGTCGCTCGTTGATGTGCGTGTTCTTGTAGAGCGTCATATCCGTCTGTATAAAGGCCGGATTGCGGAACGCATTATATCTTTCGTTGCCGTTCGTGCCCGCAGTCGGCACAGTGAATTGGCCAGCGGTGAACACTCCGGTAGTGTAAGCGCTAGCGGAGGTTCCCTGCTGATAATTGCTCACGTCTGGAAAGCTAAAGTTATCTCCATTAGCAAGGTAGTCGCCGGTCTGGGTAGTTTGCGCATTTGCACCGGCGACGTAGTTTGCAGCATTGTACGAAGCGGATGTGAAGACCGTGAACGGGTAACCCGTCTGATAAATACTCGTCCCGCTCACGCCCCAGCCGCTGGTCACGTGCCCCACAAATCCCTGGCCGCCGTTCAATCCGGGTTGCTCATAATTGAAGCTCGCGGAAAAGCGATTGGGGGCATCCCAAGGAGAGGGACCGTAAAACGCAGAAGGATTCTCCGGTGTTGGATACCTACTTGAGTCATCCTTGGAAGCAGATCGGGTATAGGAAACGTCAAAGAACCCGCGGCTTGCCCTGGCTCTGAGGTCAAACGTCACAGCCTCATAGTTGGCATACCGGTTGTTCTGCGTGTAAGCGATCTGGCCGAAACTGTCGTTAGGCCGCGGGGGAGCCGAGCCGGCAGGTAGCCCAATCAAAGCTCCCGGCAGTTCGTTGATGTCAACGCCGTAGGAAACTAGGCCTCCCGCGTTGCCATTGCCAACGAGGTTGGAAGTATGGGAGCCGCTGTACAGCGCTGAGGCAACAAAACGGCTGCCAAGCCTATGTTCAAGCGTACCCGACCAAATGTATGCGGTGGGCGACACAATGTTCGGATTAATTCCCCCAATACCTAAGCCTGCTCCCGGAATTCCGCCCGCGGCGTCCAGACAAGGCGCTACCGGACACAAAGTTGTGCCAGCCAATTGAGGAAATACAAATCCGAATGGAGGTTTGCTGCTGGTCCCCTGGACGAACACCGGTTGATTGCCCGGCGCATTGGCGGCGTAGAAGGTCGGATTAATCAACCCGGGCGGGTTGCCTCGGAACTCCTCCTGGATATTGGCGGGTGTGAGCCAATTGGAGAACATCCCGAAGCCGCCACGTACCAGCCAATTGCCGTTTCCGGTGACATCCCAAGCCACGCCGATTCGCGGAGTGTAGGCTTTCGGTGTGCTTGCCAAAGCATTGTGAGTCGGTTTGGCAAAGCCGCTCGCCACTTGATCTGCGAATGTCGAGCCCGAACCAAGATAGAAGTTGCCAAAAACTGTCGTGGGCGATTTGGAATACGGGTTTCCCTGATCGTCAAAACGGAAGCCCAGCGTCACCGTTAGATTGCGCCGCGCTTTCCAGGTATCCTCGGCAAAAATGCCCCACGTTTTCGAGGCGGCGTCCCAGCTCCAAAGTTGCTGCACACCCGTGATGGGGTTGTACATGACCCCGCTCTCAGTGATCGGAGCATCTTGAGCCAAGGCCAGTAGATTCGTGAAGCTGAAACCTGGGTGTGACCACGGCCCTTGGAAAGGCTCGACGTCATCGCCGTACAAACCTTCGTACCCCACTTTTATGACGTGCGCGCCACGGACATGCGTCAAGACATCGCGCCAGTGATAATTGTGTTGGATGAAGTCGCCCTGGGCGAATCCCACTCCGTATCCGACGCTTTGCCCAGTGACACTGATTCCGGGGATGGTGAAGTCACCGGTTTCGCCAAGTTTGCCCTCGATGCGGTTCTGCGCAAAAATCGCTTCGTTCAGGGTCGTTGGGCTAAAATCATGCGTCCAGTTCACCTGCAAGGCACGCTGCCAGTAGTTATTCGTCGTCGAGAACTGTGGGATCACGTTCGGCGCAGGATTTGACTGAAGTGTACGAAAGAAACTGCCGTAAACGCGGTCCTTGCTGAAATATTTGTCCACGCGAACGAAATACTGGGTGCCATTGATAACGTTCGAGGAATTGAAGATGCCACTGTCAAGCATCGGTGTCGAGCAAGGCAAGTTCTCCGTCGCCGCTGTTCCACAAGTTCCGGGGAAAATGTCATTGGCCGTTTTCGATAAGGCAACACCGACAACGTGGGTCGGAACATAGGTATTGAGAATCTCTGTCCCGAATGTGCCCGGATTGTTCGCCTGGGCAAAGGCCGCGAACGCTGGGTCCGGAAAGGTGATTACGTTGTTGCCTGTGGAAGCAGAGGAACGCAAGGCTTCAATGCCGAAGAAGAAGAAAAATTGGTGATGTGGAATGATCGGGCCGCCAATCGTTCCGGAGAGATTATTGCTATGGAAAGGGTTATAGGAATGGTCGGAGCCCGGCAAGGAATACTTAGCGTACATCGATTGGTAGTTGAAATAATCGCTGACCAAGCCGTGGAATTGATCGGAGCCGGACTTTGTGGTCATGGCATTCTGGAGGCCACTCCCGCGTCCATATTCGCTAGAATAAGTGTTGACCTGATTACTTACTTCTTGAATGACGTCGGGGTTAGGAGTGAGATTCAATACTCCTTGTCTTACACTGCTTGTGACGTCCAGGCCGTCAATGATCCACATATTCGCGACGGTTCCTTGACCGTTAGCACTGACGTCCACTGCCTCTTCCGTAGAAAAGTTGCCCGCGTTAGCTCCCGGCGTGCCCGAAGCAACGCCCGGACCGCCAGCGAGCCCTAGCCCCGTCACGCCTGGAGCGATCGTGGAAAGCGAAAGCATATTGCGCGCTGCGAGCGGCAACGTGGACAACTCCTGCGTTTGAAGCGTCTGCTGATTCCGTGTCTCCGTAACGTTTACAAGCGGATTTTCCGCAGTGACCGTAACGGATTCCGTTGTCGTGCCAACTTTGACCCCTATGGGTACGGTCAAGTTTTGATTCGTCTCAAGCGTGACAGTCGTGCGCGCCGTCGAAAAACCCGCCGCTTCCGCCGAAATCTGGTAGGACCCCGGGGCCAGGCTTAGAAACCGGTACCCACCTTCGGCGTCCGTTGTCGTGCTCGCCGTAACATGGTTGGCAAGGTTCTCCAGCGTGACTTTCGCCTGAGCGACTGCTGCGCCACTCTGGTCTGTAACGCTTCCTTGAATGTTTGCCGTGTATTGCGCCCAAGTCGACGCGGCCATGAGTAGAACGGTGACAAGCAGACGGAAGGACCAACCAAGAAGTAATCTCACTTGCATGCCTCTCCACCCCCAAATGATCCGAGCAAACATTTACAGAACAATTTCAGTGTAAACGTTTTCTCGATTGCCTCAGATATATGCCAGTTGAATTTTGCTGTCAAGCTTTTTCTAATGGTTTTGTATTAGGGGGACTGGGGAACCGGTAGCGCGCTTGCCGTGGCCCTTTGCTTACGTTTTGGACCAGCCTCGGTTGGGAATCCGGCCGCCCCCCTCCTTCAGCGTAACCAGTTCATTGCTGGGGAGCTCTTTGAACCACTCGACAAGCCCGCTCGGCCAATGCACTTCTACCGTCGCCGAGGTGTATTTCCCAAGCCCGAAATGCAGCCGAGAATCGTTGCAGGAGTAGAAACTCGACTGGCTCAAAACGCTCTGAGCCTGCGTTTTTCCGCCATAATGCGCGAGAACCCGCGCCCCGATGGCGCTCCGATTGGATTTTACGCCCTCCAACTTGACCTTGATCCAGTTTTGTTTTCCGCGAATATCGTTGCGCAAAAGCGACGGGTTTTCATTCAAGTTGATGATCACCATGTCGATGTCGCCGTCATTGTCAAAATCCCCGAACGCGCATCCGCGGCTGCAATGGGCCGCCGCCACGCCAGGGCCAGCAGCCTCCATCAGCTCTTCAAACGTGCCATTCCCCAGATTGCGAAACACCGCCCGCGGCGTCTTGTTCGGATATTGCGGCAGCTTTTCCCCGACTTCCGGGTAAACGTTCCCCGTAACCATGAACAGGTCTGGGTATCCATCGTTGTCCAGATCAACGATTCCGGCGCCCCAGCAGATATAACGCGTCTCCACGCCCACGCGGGACGTGCGCGTAACATCATCGAAATTCCCCTTGCCGTCGTTGTGGTAAAGAACGTTCGCGTCGTCCGCGAAATGCGTCTTGAAGAGATCGAGATGACCGTCAAGATCATAATCCCCGACGCCTACCCCCATCCCCGCCTGTTCCTCCCCGTCGTCGCTCAGGGCGACTCCGCGTACTACACCCTCCTCGCGGAAGGTTCCGTCGTGATTGTTCATGAAAAGCAGGCTGGGAGTCGAATCGCACGCCACGTAAATGTCCGGCCATCCGTCTTCGTCCAAATCCGCCGCCACCACGGTCATGCCGTAGCACTTCGTCGCCTGCGCGATCCCCGACTCCTGGCTGACGTCCGTAAACGTTCCGTCCCCGTTGTTTCTGTAGAGCGAATGATGTCCGGTCGGAAGGCCGCGCGGCCCGCATTCCACTGGGATTCCCTTCCAATTGCAATTTGTGTTCGCTCCCGGAACCGGCGCATGCTCAAACGAAAACCGCACATAGTTCGACACAAAAAGATCGAGATGCCCATCGCGGTTGTAATCCAGAAAGCTGCATCCAGCGCCCCAACGCGGCTGCTCGTTCAGCAGTCCCGCGCTTTTTGTAACGTCCGTAAAGGTTCCGTCGCCATTGTTGCGATACAAAATGTTTTGTCCGAAATATGTGCAAAAAATATCCTCAAACCCGTCGTTGTTGAAGTCCCCGATGCACACGCCACAAGCCCACCCAACGGAATGCAGCCCGGCTTTTTCCGTAACGTCCGTGAACGTTCCATCGCGATTGTTCTTGTACAGCCGGTTCGTCGCCTCGGGCGGTGCGCCTTCAAGCCGCGTCCCGCAAAGCAAAAAAATGTCCATCCAGCCGTCGTTGTCGTAGTCGATAAAAGCGCAGCCGCATCCCGTCGATTCCAGAATGTATTTCTTGCTGTTCACTCCGCCATAGATCGTCGGCTTATTCAACCCGGCAGCTCCCGCCACATCGACAAAGTGCGCATTAAACGGTCGGCCCGACGGCGCCTGCCGCGGGAGAGGTTTCGCCACGTGAGCCGCGACCCCCTGTCCAAGCACCCGTTCCGCGGTAAACGTCATCGCCGAGCCCAAGGACAATCCCAGAAACGCACGCCTCGAATAACTCATTCTGACTGGCTCCCTCTTGGCCACGACAGTGTGCCGCTCGGCAACTCTTCTCTCCTCAATTTGAAGGTAAAGGATCCCCTGATTTCCATTCAAACTCCGCGAGGTCTGCCTGAAGTGGTTCTAAGGCTGCTTCGGCGCCGTGTCGTCTTCAAGTATTTTGTAGCGGTACCGTTCCCGGTCGTCTTGCGTCGCTTGTTCCCGCAGGCTAGCCAGCTGTTTCAGCAATTCTGGAATCTCTTTATTTTGCCCCGTTTTCCGCAGCGCCTGAATCAGGCGGTAGACCGCGGTTTGGTCCTTCGGATCGCTAGCCAGTACTTTGCGGCACTGCTCGATCGCTTTCTGATACTCTCCCGTCTGCATGTACAACTTCGCCAACACGCCCCGCGCCGCCGCCAGCGTCGGCTGCAATGCAACTGCCTTCTGCGCCGACTGCATCGCCAGTCGAAATTCCGGAGTCCCAGTATCCACGCCTTGTTGCGACAAAACATCCGCCTGCAAGTAAAGCAGCAACGGATCATCCGGTTTCCGCTTCAATTTCTCTTGGATTGACACCAGCGCATGGTCCAGATCATTCTCCTGCACCGCCACCAATCCTTGCGCCGCCGTGCTCAACGACTGATTCGGATTCAGCTCATAAGCCTTCTCAAAATCCGCCTCCGCTTTGTCGTACTGCGCCAATTGCACATACAGCACGCCCCGCGCCACATAGAGGTCGTCTGCTTTGGGGAGCAGAATCAGCCCCTCTGTGATCACATCTATACCGACCTGAAACGATTCGTGAGCAAAGCATATATTCGCAAAATCCAGATAGAGGCTGACATTCCTCGGATCAAGCAAAAGCGCCTGCCGCAACGCGCTCACTGCGTGGGGCGTATCCCCCATGTCCTCATAGGCCCTCGAAGCCAGATCGAGCGTATTGGCATCCACATCCTTCGATTCCAGCAGCGGCTGCAGCGTGGCCAGCGCGTCCTGCGATTTGTGGTCCATCAATTGAATCGATGCCAGCAGCACATGTTCTCGCGGGTCGTCCGGCCGAAGCGCCAGCGCCTTCTGAAAAATCTTCGACGCATCATCTAGTCTTTTCAGCTTTACGAGGCACGTCGCGTAAGCGTGCAACGCGTCGATCTGCGAGTCCAGCAACTCCCCCGCCTTCTCAAAGTGCGGCACTGCGCCAGCACAATCCGCCCTGCGATAGTCCAGCACCGCCAGCATCGCGTGCGCCGTAGGGTCATCCGGACGCGCCACCAGCAGCCTCTTCAGCAGCGGCACGGCGGCCTGGCTATCCGCCTGATACTCGATCTCCGCCGCCCCCGCCAGCGCCGCCACGTCGTTTGGAGCAATCTTTAGCGCACGCTGAAACGCCGCCAGAGCCTCTTTGCGCTCACCTTTGTTGACCAGCGCAATTCCCTGCAGGGTCCACAGTTGCGCGTTGTCCGGCGAAGCTTGTAGCGCCGCCCGGCTCAATTCCACGGCTTTGTCGTAATCTCTAGCTCTTAGTGCCGCCGTAATCGGCTCGATTTGGCTTCCTGGGGTTTGGCTAGAAACCAGCTTCGGACCAGCCAGCAGAAGGATGGCTAGAACAAACTTCCCTCGCCGCAGACTCTTGGATCCCGCCAATAATTGTCGCATCTTCGCCAACACAGGATACTGCATCCGGGAAATCGATTACAGCAACTGTTTGACCCAGCGGCTTACTCGCGCTATACATAGCTTGTATGAGAAAACGCTTGCTGAGATTCATCTCTCCGAGAGGCTGTTCGAGACGCCTCTCCTGCAAAATCGGATGACCTCTCCCAGCAAACCCGCTCAGGAGGCTTCCCTATGAGCACCAATTCCAGGCGTCAATTCCTTAAATCAACGGCCGTTTCCGCCGCCGGTCTGATGGCCATGCGTTCCCTTCCCGCGTGGGCCGACCCCTCCGTCGCTGTCGCTGTCACGCCGCCCCTCTCCGTCTTCGGCTACTCGCAAGTCCAGCTCCTCGAAAGCCACCTCCGCACTCAATTCGTTGAAAACCACAAGCTATTTCTAAATCTCAACGAAGATGGCTTACTCAAGCCTTTCCGGGAACGCGAAGGTCTGCCGGCTCCCGGACCCGACATGGGCGGCTGGTACGACAACGCCGACGACTTCAACGAAAAAGACAATTTTCATGGCTTCATTCCCGGACATTCGTTCGGCCAGTATCTTTCCGGATTGGCACGCGCCTATGCCGTGACCGGGGACAAGCCCACGCAAGAAAAAATCCATCGCCTCGTGCGCGCTTTCTCAGCCACCGTCGAGCCGAAAGGAAAGTTCTACATCGACTATCGCCTGCCGGCTTACACTTTCGACAAAACGAATTGCGGTCTCATCGACGCCCACGAATTTGCCGCAGATCCCCTCGCTCTCGAAGTCCTTAAACGCGCCACCGACGCCGTTCTTCCCTATCTCCCCGAAAAAGCTCTAAGCCGCGCCGAACAGGAAGCCCGCCCGCACAAATCCATCGCCTATACCTGGGACGAAACCTACACGCTCCCCGAAAATTTCTTCCTTGCCTATCGCCGCAGCGGTGACACGCGTTACCGTGATCTGGGTGAACGTTTCATCTATCACCAGTACTACGATCCACTCGCCGAAAATCACAATGCCCTTCCCGGCATGCACGCCTACAGTCACGTCAACACTCTAAGTTCCGCAATGCAGTCTTACTTGGTTCTCGGCGACGAAAAATATCTTCGCGCCGCCGCAAACGGCCTTCGCATGGTTCAGGAACAAAGCTACGCCACCGGCGGCTGGGGCCCGAACGAAGCCTTTGTCGAGCCCGGCAAAGGACAGCTCGCCGTCAGCCTCGGCACCACCCGCTCCAACTTCGAAACACCCTGTGGCGCCTACGGCCAGTTCAAAATCACGCGCTACTTGTTGCGCGTCACTCGCGACTCTCGCTATGGCGATAGTATGGAGCAGGTTCTTTACAACACCGTCGCCGGCGCCAAACCGATTCTTCCCGTCGGCACCAGCTTCTACTATTCCGATTACAACAACGAGGACGCCAAGAAGGTCTATTACAAGGACAAATGGCCCTGCTGCTCCGGCACGTTTCCCCAGCTCACCGCCGACTACGGCATCAGCTCTTACTACCCATCCAAAGAAGGCATCTACGTCAATCTCTTCATCCCTTCCCGCGTAAGCTGGAAGCAAGGCGGAACACACTGCACTCTCACGCAAAAAACGAACTATCCCACAGCAAACACAACTCAGCTCGAGCTTGCCATGGCAACTCCGGAAAAGTTCTCGATCTACTTGCGGGTTCCTGAATGGTCCGGCGCAAAGACGCGAATTTCCATCAATGGCAAACGCGCGGAAGGCGAACCCGCGCCTGGTAAATTCTTTGAACTGTCTCGCACTTGGAAGAACGGCGACCGGATCGAATACGAAATCTCTATGCCGCTCAGCCTCCAGGCCGTCGATCCGGAGAATCCTCAAATCGTGGCCCTGCGCCGCGGCCCGCTCGCACTATTTGCCACCGGGAATTTGCCTGCAACTGTCTCCCGAGCGCAATTGCTTGGCGATTCTCAGTCTTCGGCGGACTCGATTGTCCAAACGGATGGCGGCAAAATCATCTTCCGCCCGTTTGACACCATCGGCGACCAACCCTATCGCCTCTATCACAAAATAGAAGCGTAGCCTCGGCGTCATTCGGCCATAGTTTTTAATCGTCTCGGCCGCGTCTCGCGCCGACTTTCACTTACGCTCGAAGCACCGGCGTCCAAACCTGCATGGGTGTCGCCGCTCGATTTGCCCAAGCGTAATAAGGGATAAACCGCAGTTCCACTTGCCTGATTTCGGGCTTCTTGGCCGTGTAACGCTGATAAAGCGCCTCGCTCGAAGCCGATTTATCCGTCACCGATCCTTTATGTTTCAAGACCATGACTCCGCCCAGCAAATCATTCTGGAATTCCTCCTCGAAATTCGAGGAACGCTCAGGCCGCACATCCATGGAAACGTCGAACAACCCCACTCCGTCCGGCTGGTCCAGTTGCTCGAGGCAATAAACCAGCGGGCCACGCTGCACCGCAACACGCCCGTAATCATCCACAACGCGCGGGTTCGCTTCGATCACTTGCGGCGTCATCGCAAACTTCACGCTTATCGCGTCGCCTTCCGCCCAGCGCCGCCGCAAAGCCAGATACTTCCCCGGAACCGCTCCCTCAACCGCCTTTCCATTCACAGAAACTTGCGTACTATGCGACCACCCCGGCACTCGCAGATAAAATGTGAATTCAGTCGGCTTCGCCGGCGTTACCGAAATTTCCGTCGCCCCATCCCACGGAAACTTCGTCCGTTGCGCAACCTTCAACCCGGTTCCATCCTCGAGATGCCAGTCCAGCTCCGAATTGTCGTACAAATGCAAATACAGTCCGTCTTTGCTAGTGCTGTAAAAATATCCCGGCAGCGATGCGAAGGTGCGCTCTAGATTCGGCGGGCAGCATGTTGTGTCATACCACGGATTGCGAATCTTATCCCCGCCCGAAGGGTCAAACGCCAGCGGATTGCGGTAACAATACAGAGTCCCATTCAGCGACATCCCGGAATTGATTCCGTTGTACAACGCCCGCTCGATGACATCGGTGAACTTCGCATCGCCCGTGGCCGCCAGCATCCTCCAGTTCCACATCATGTTTCCAATCGCCGCGCAGCTCTCTCCATACGCGGTGAAGTTCGGCAGCTCATAATTTTCGCCGAATGCTTCGCCCTGGCTTCGCGCCCCGACCCCTCCCGTCACGTACATCTGCGCAGAAACGAGATTTTCCCAAAGCTCGTTGAGCGTCTTCCAGTACGCCGGGTCGCCCGTTTCCATGTAGTAGTCCGTCGCCCCACAGCAGGCGTACATCGCCCGCACCGCGTGACCCTCAAGATGTGTGCGCGTCGTAAAAGGTATTCCGCAGAAGTGATAGACATACGCGCTCGCCGGAAACTGGATGCGATCGTCGCCGTGCAGAAGATATCCCGCCAATTCCAGGTGCCGCTTGTCTCCCGTCGTTCGGTAAAGCTCGACCAGCGCCATCTCAAGTTCCGGATGCCCGGAAAACATTGGTTTCTTATCCGCCTCTGGCCCGAAATTCGGCAAAAGGTAGCCGTCAACAAATTTAATCCCCGCGTCCATCAGCGTCCGGTCGCCCGTCGCGCGATAATACGCAATCGACCCCTGGATCATGTGCCCCAGGTTGTACATCTCATGGCCCCATCGCTGCACTTGCGGCGTCATGCGGTCCTTCGCGCGGTCCCCATCGTAGTACGTGTTCAAATAACCGCTCGGCTCCTGCACCGCCACCACTTCCTTGATGATCTTGTCCGCCAGTGCATGCAGCTCCGGCCGATCTCCCGATTGCAGTGCAAACCCGGCAGCTTCTGTCCATTTGTACACATCAGAGTCCGAGTACACCGGCCCAGTCTGCGAAGCGCTGCTCTTCCCCGCCAGCCTCAAAAAATTGTCCATGCGCCCGTTCGCTTCCAGCAATTTCTCCATCGACGGAATGCTCTTATCGACGTTGATTTCTCTCCGCGTTCCCCAAAATCCGTCCGTAATCGTTACCGCGTGTACTGGAATATTGTGCAGCTTCGCGTAAGGCGACTTATCCAGAAACAGCACGCCCTCCTCTTTCCATTCCGCGTCCCCGGCGCTCGCTCCCCCGCTCCAGGATGCCCCGAAAAAATCATGTGCGGGCACGGCGCTTACCGTAGCCGCCGAAAGTGCCGCACCAACAAATTCCCGTCGTGATAATTGAAATTTCTTCGACATGTTGCCCCCTCGGATCCCTGTTTTCGCCCGCATCAGCGCGCCTTTCGCGCATTTGCAGCAAACGTTTACACACCTTGCACATTAAATCATTCCAGCAGATTCTTGCAATCACTTTTCTGATTGCCGGTCGTCCTGGTTCCCTACTCCTTCGGTGCCACCAAACCCAAAAGTGTGCTCCTCTCCTTATAAAATCGCTTTCTTCTTTCCTGGCGGTGGCTCAGTTTCCGATTAGCGCGTGATCCGCCCAGAAGAACAATTCGCAGCCAAAGCGTGGAGACTTCCAGCACTGGACAAGGACATTGCCTCCGACCACTCACTCCTGACAGGCTACACCCTGGAAATAGGACTTCGGATTTATTGAGCGACCGGCAAAAGCCGGCGCGTGCCTTCCGGGCATGCACGCCGGTCTGAAATGATTCCTAATGCTTCGTCAAATCGAGTTTGTCGCATGTTCTGCAAGAGCTGTTCCCAATGAACCATGCCATAGACGATCTTCAGGTCGTTGTCTGCCAGGTTGACCTCGCCTGCCCAGATCTGCCGATGAAAGTCCTTGAATGAGGGACGTTTCGTGCTCAGGTCTATTGGCTTGCCTGCTGAACCCAACAAGAGGAAAACCGTGGCGGCGAACATGTGCAACGCCTGACGCATGAGGAAGAATCTCGCACGTTGACACTCGTCCGATGCTAGTCGTATGAGCACAGCGCAATGCCGATAAAGGGGAGGCGAACTATTCGTAGCGCAATGCGACCATCGGATCCACGCGCATTGCGCGGCGCGCCGGGATGTAGCAAGCCGCGAGCGCAACGAGTGCAAGCAGGATTGCAACACCCGCGAATGTCGCGGGGTCCGTCGGTTTCACCTCGAAAAGCAGACTGGCCATCAGGCGAGTCAGCGCAAGCGCTCCTGCAATCCCGGAGGCGATGCCGAAGAGGGCGATTTTCGCTCCATCCCTCATAACGAGCCGCAGTACGTCGCGCCGCTGCGCTCCCAGCGCCGTCCGTATGCCCATCTCATGCGTTCGCAGGTTCACGGTGTAGGCCATCGCGCCGTAAATTCCCACCGCCGCCAAGATCAACGCGAGCGCGGCGAAGAGTCCGAGGAGCAGCATGTTGAAGCGCTGCTGCGCAAGCGACTCAGCCATGAGCTCATCCATGGTGTGCACGTCGCTCACCGGAATCTGGCTGTCCAGGCTCCAAATCTGCTTCTTCACTTCATCAACGAACCCAGAAGATAAATTCGGGGACCGGATGGCGAGCGTCATAAATCGTCTCCAGGCCTCGTCGTTTTGCGAAAAGGGGGTGTACACGGCGGGATCCGTCGGTTGATTCAATCCTGAATGTTTTACGTCGCCCACCACGCCGATGACGGTCATCCATTGTGGTGGCCCTGTGTCGCCCGCCCAGCGGATGCGCACGCCGATGGGGTTTTCGTGCGGCAGAAATTCCCGCACCAATTCCTCGTTGACAACTGCCACCAGTGGTTGCTCTTCGCGGTCCAAGGGGGTGAAGTCGCGACCCACGCGCAGGGGAATCTGCATCACGTGGAAGTAATCACCCATCACCGAAAGAGTTTGTATCTTGGGCTCGTCCCCCACGGCCACAGGAGGGCGCCCGTCGATGACGAAGTGGTGGCCCACATAATTCCCGCCCAGCGGGATATCCGTCACCATCGCTGCCTGCACGCCTGGGAGAGAATTCAAGCGGGTAAGCAACTCACGGCGAAACTGGGTTTGCTTGGGGATTTCGCCGTACCGCGTCGTGGGCAATTGGAGATACATCGTCATTACGTTCGCGGCGTTGAAACCGGGATTCATCGAGCGCAACCGCGAGAATCCTTTGATCAACAAACCGGCTCCCACTAACAGCACCAGGGCGACCGCCAGTTCCGATGTGACCAGAATTCTCCGGATGCTATGCCCCACCGTGCTCGCGGTTGTGCTCCGCCCGCTCTCTTTCAGGGCCTCGGCAACGTCAGAGCGGGCCGCGATCCATGCCGGCGCCATTCCGAACACGATGCCGGTCAGCACCGAGACCACCAGGACGAACAGCAGCACCCGTATATCCATGTGAATCCCGCTCAGCCGCGCCAGCTCCTCCGGCCTCAAGGCCAGGAGCATGTTCGTGCCCCACTTCGCCAACAGCAACCCGGCCGCACCCCCGAGGACCGACAACAATGCGCTCTCCGTCAGCGTTTTCCGGATGAGCCGGCCGCGTCCCGCGCCCAACGCGGTCCGGATAACCAATTCCTGGCGCTCCGCAACCGCCCGCATCATCAACAAGTTCGCGAAATTCGCGCAC
>JBARBE010000031.1:0-32929 GCA_049792735.1 Candidatus Acidiferrum sp. | reverse complement strand
GGGCCGCTGGGGCGAGCCGGAAGAAATTGCCAAAGCCGTGCTCTTCCTCGCGTCCGACGATTCCTCTTACGTCAACGCGGTCGAGCTGATAGTGGATGGCGGATTCACGGGTGCCCCGTTTGGAGCTCCCATTTTTCAGGACGGATTTAGGCCGCTCGCTAGCGAGGCGAAGTCCGCAAAAGCTCACGCGGAGTGAACCGCTAATTGAACTTCGGCCGGTATCTCCCCACGTTCGGGCGGGAGGACGACGACGCCACGGGAAAGGAGAGGTAAACATGAAACCTTGGAAAGCAGTTTCACTGATTCTGTTTGCGCTGGTGGCTGCAGCCGCGGTTTACGGAATCATTCTCGTGCGACGAGGCTTCAGCGCACTTGGGACACCATCAGCGCTTGAGGTGTTCGCGGCCACCACGGCACGCAAAATAGCCGTGCCATCTTCGTATCGTCAACTTCGCAATCCCATCATGGCTTCCACGGAGAACATTCGGGGAGGCATGGAACATTTCTCCTATCATTGCTCCGAGTGCCATGCGAATGACGGAAGGGGCCAGACGGTATTCGGCAAGGGCCTCTATCCGAAACCGCCCGACTTGCGCGCCGCCGAGACCCAGAACAAGAGCGATGGTGAGCTCTACTACACCATTGAAAATGGCGTTCGTTTGAGCGGCATGCCCGCCTTCCACGGAACGCACACTGTGCCCCAAACCTGGCGCCTGGTTTTGTTCATCCGGCACTTGCCTCAGATCACGCCCGACGAACTCAATGACATGAAGGGGTGGGACCCCAAGAATCAGGCCGATCCAGCGCATTTCTGAAGGGCTGATACTCCAAAGGAGCACCCGATGAGAGAACCAGACGGCAGATCGCGCCGTTGCTTTCTCAAGGCGAGCTCGATGTTGGGCCTGGGAGCCGCGTTCATGCCGCCAACAATCGGCGAGGCGTTCGCAGATACCAGAATTGCTGGAAAGGAGGACACCATGACCCGAACCAGTGCTACTCTGGCAACCGACAAGACGACTATTCGTCCGTTTCAGGTGAATGTTCCGGAAGCGGAATTTGCCGAATTGCGCAGGCGCATCAACGCGACAAGGTGGCCTGATCGGGAAACGGTCACGGATGAATCGCAAGGCCTGCCGCTTGCGACAATTCGGGAACTCGCGCGCTATTGGGCGACGGGCTACGATTGGCGCAAGATCGAAGCGAAGCTGAACGCCCTGCCGCAGTTCATCACCGAGATCGATGGGCTGGACATTCATTTCATTCACGCTCGTTCGAAACATGAAAATGCGTTGCCGCTGATCGTCACTCACGGATGGCCCGGCTCAGTCATCGAGCAACTGAAGATTATCGATCCACTCACCAATCCTACGGCACATGGCGCGAGCGCGGCGGACGCCTTCCATCTGGTGATTCCGTCGCTGCCGGGGTTCGGTTTTTCGGCAAGGCCCGCCACTTCCGGCTGGGGTCCGGAGCGCACCGCAAGTGCTTGGCTTGTGCTGATGAAGCGCCTTGGATACGCAAAATTTGTCGCGCAAGGCGGCGATTTGGGCGCGGGCGTTTGCACCGTGATGGCCAAACACGCACCTCCAGAATTACTGGGAATTCACACCAACTTCCCTGGAACTATTCCATCCGACATTGCGAGGGCCCTGCAGTGCGGCGACCCCCCGCCATCTGGCCTATCCCCCGACGAAAGACACGCTTACGAGCAGCTGACCAATCTATTTGCGAAGAAACGTGCCTACGCACAATTTATGGCGACTCGCCCGCAAACGCTCTACGGATTGGCGGATTCGCCCGTCTGCCTGGCAGCTTGGCTCTTTGACCACGGTGACGGTTATGGCCAGCCGGCGGCGCCGATCACCTCGGCAGTACTCGGGCGCACGATTAATGGACACTCCGCAGGTGACCTGACACGAGACGATGTACTCGATGACTTCACACTCTACTGGTTGACGAACACGGCGATTTCTGCGGCTCGTTTCTATTGGGAACTTCACCTCAATCTTTATAACGCGGCCAATGTCTCTATCCCAGCTGCTGTGAGCGTCTTTCCCGGCGAGAACTATCGAGCCCCGCGAAGTTGGACGGAGCGGGCGTACGACAAACTCATTTATTACAACAAGGTCGACAAAGGCGGGCACTATGCGGCCTGGGAACAGCCGAAGCTCTTTTCAGAAGAGGTTCGCGCGGGCTTCAGATCCCTGCGGTAGTGTTCTTCACCAGAGAGGAGGAAATGCGCCATGCCTGACACGCGAAGTTTATGAATGTCGAAGAAGTCCTATTGGTCGCAGAGCCTCGGATGCACGCGCAGTCTCAAGCGAGCGAAGCCAGTGACGATTGGGGGCTTGTCGCCGAGGCGAAATCTGGATGCTCCGCTGCTTTCGGGCAATTGTACGAGCGCCATCGAGTAAAGGTCTATCACACTGTCTGGCGCGTAGTTCGCCAGAGGGAAGATGCCGAAGACGCGGTTCAACGATGCTTTCAGCGAGCCTTCACAAATCTAGCTAGGTTTCGCGGAGACTCGAAGTTTTCAACCTGGGTGACTCGCATAGCCATCAATGAAGCGCTGATGCTCCTCCGTCAGAGGCGTGCGCACACACCATTGTCAGAGACCAGCCACGCGGACACTGAGAGTCCTATCGTCCTGAATCTCGTTGATGGGGCACCAACACCGGAACAAACTTCGGCCGCAAACGAACTTAGTGCCGCCCTTATCCAAGCGATTTCAGATCTCCGGAACAACTTGCGAACCGTCGTTCTACTCCGCGAATTTCAAGGACTCACGAACGAGGAGACCGCTCAACGTCTCGGTCTGACCGTGGCCGCCGTCAAAGCACGGATTTTCCATGCAAGACGCTGGCTTCGGCGGCGCCTAGAACGAAAACTCAAGCCGGCAAGCAATGGCTCCAGGATTGAAATGTAAGATACGCAGGTAGCGAGGTAGCTAGGACGAGCGAACTCACACCTCGTCCATCCTCATAGAGGGCAATCAAGGTCGACGGACGTGGAACTACGATGAAGACACTACGAGAAGTTCTCCAAGATGCAGAGAAGCGGCGAGTGGCGGTGGGGCACTTCAATTTCTCTGAACTAACGGTATTGAAGGCTGTAGGAGAAGCCGCACGTGAGCTGGATACCGCCGTTGTGGTGGGTGTGTCGGAGAGCGAACGTGAGTTTGTGGGAGTTCGGGAAGCGGTCGCTTTGGTTAAAGCGATGCGCGCTGAAGGCTTGCGCGTATTCCTCAACGCGGATCACACCCATTCCCTTGAAAAGGCCGAGGAGGCTGCGCGGGCTGGATTTGACATGGTTGTGTTTGACGCATCTGAGAAGCCGATCGAAGAAAACATCGCCTTGACTCGGCGTGCAGTCGAAACAATGAAGTCCATCAACGCCGCAATCCTCGTTGAAGGTGAAGTTGGCTACATCGGTTCAGGTTCAGAGGTTCATGATAAGCGGCCGGAGAACATCCACATGACAGAGCCGGCGGATGCGCGAGGTTTTGTCGTGGAGACGCGCGTCGACTTGTTGTCGCCGTCTGTGGGTACGACGCACGGGATGATTCCGAGCATGGTCCGGGGCGCTGAGCACAAGCGATTGGATATCCCGCGGATTGCGGCGATAAAAGATGCGGTCCAAATCCCGCTGACATTGCATGGTGGATCCGGAACCGATGCGGAAGACATTCGGAAAGCGATCAAGGCAGGAATCACCATGATTCATATCAACACCGAACTGCGTGTGGCATGGCGTACCGGACTCGCTGAAGCCCTTAAGAGGAATTCCGACGCTGTTGCACCTTACAAGCTGTTGCCGGATGTTGTGAAGGGTGTGAAGGCGGTGGTGCGTGGCCGTCTTGAATTGTTTGGCGGTTACGCGGCTGCGGCGGGACGGTGAAACGCTTCGTGCGCACGCTTCGAGGGCCACAACGTCCAGAAGCGGCGGGCATTATCCTCACGGCCGCCGGAGAAGAAGCTCAAGTCGACTATGGCAGCGGTCCGATGGTGCGCGAACCGCAGAGTGGCAAGTATCGCCGCACGCGGCTATTCGTGTTGACGCTCGGCTACAGCCGCAAATCGGTGCGCTTGCTAACCTGGCGTTCAAGTTCGTGCATCTGGGCCGAACTGCATGAGAAAGCGTTTCGCCGCTTAGGTGGTTGTCCGAGAGTGGTGGTTCTCGACAACTTGAAAGAAGGTGTGCTGGTTCCCGACATCTACGAACCCACCGTCAATCCATTGTTTCGAGATGTCCTCGCGCACTACGGTGTGGTGGCGCTGCCTTGCCGGATCCAAGACCCCGATCGCAAAGGGAAAGTGGAATCGGGGATCGGCCACACGCAGAAAACGCCCCTTAAAGGGATGCGCTTCGAGAGCCTGGAACAAGCGCAAGCGTATCTGGACCGTTGGGAAGAGCGCTGGGCTGACACGCGCATCCATGGCACGACGAAACGGCAAGTCGCAGCCATGTTCTCCGAAGAAAAGCCGCACCTGCTGCCATTACCGCTCGAACCCTTCCGCTATTACCAATACGGAGAACGCGTCGTTCATCTGGACGGTTGCGTGGAGGTGGAGGCGGCTTATTACGGCTTGCCGCCAGGATGGATCGGACGAAGTGTCAAAGTGCAATGGGATGCGCTGCACGTGCGCATCCTGCATCCCAGCACCAACCAACTGCTTCGCGAACACTTGCGCCAGAAACGCGGCGGATATCGCATCCAGGAAGAAGACCACCCCAAGAAGATGCCGCTGAGCACGGCGCAACTCTTGCGGCGCGCCGAACACGCCGGAACTCAGATCGGCAAGCTCTGCCAGTTGATCTATCAGCAGCAAGGAGCGACCGGCATCCGCCGCATCTTGGGAATGCATTCCCTGATCAAGAAATAGGGGGCGGCGGCGGTCGAAGACGCCTGCGCCACCGCTCTCGACATCGGTGTGTATGAATATCGCTTCGTGCGCCGTTATCTGGAGCGCCGTCCACACCCGCAAATGTTTTTAAGGCAGATCGATCCCCTAATTCGCGAGCTCACCGAGTATCGCGATTTCATCAATCTCAAAATCAAGGAGCAACCAGAATGAATCTAATTGAGTTAAATCGTTCCTTACGGGAACTGCGTCTTGGCGGCATCGCTGCGGTGCTGGAGACGCGCCTGCAGCAAGCCCAAGCGGAACCGATGGCCCCCATCGACTTCCTTTCCTGTCTAGTATCCGATGAACTGACTCGTCGCGGCGATCGACTGCTGGAACGGCGCCGGAAACAAGCGCAATTTCGCGATCCGCAGGTGACGCTCGACAACTTCGATTTCAACTTCAACAAGAAGATGAACCGGAGCTTGGTCTTCGATCTGGCGACGGCCACGTTCATCGCTCGTCGAGAAGATGCACTTTTCCTAGGTCCACCCGGCACCGGGAAAAGTCACTTGGCCCAGGCCATCGGGCAAGCGGTCATCGGCCAGGGCTATCGGGTGATCTACCGTGAGGCGCACATCCTGCTCGAGGAAATCGCCGAAGCGGCCCTCGATGGAAAACGCAAAGAGCACATGGAACTGCTGGCCACCTTGCCCCTGCTGATCATCGATGACTTGGGAATGCGTAAGTTAGGGCCCACAGCGGCAGAAGAGCTGCTGGAGATCGTGATGCGCCGTTACGAACGCGCCAGTACGGTGGTCACCTCCAACCGCCCCGTCGAGGACTGGGGAAAACTGCTCGGCGACAGCGCGGCCGTCACCGCTATGCTCGACCGACTCCTCCATCACGGCCATATCCTCAAATGTGGGCCGCGGAGTTGGAGAACCAAAACAGGCTTGCCTGATCAGGAGAAAGCGGGATAAAAAGGATCACGTCCCGGGCCATCTCATATGGCCGGTTTTGAAGTGACCCCGTATGGCCGGTTTTGCACTGACCCCCGAGGTCTTCGCAGCAGCCGAGTCATCCGCCGGTAACCCGAACCCGGATGCTTCTTCGCCAACTCGTGCAGCCGCTTGCGAATGCGGCGCTCCTAATAATCGATGCGCGCCTGGAACCGCTGCGTCGAGCTTGGCTGCTGCACCAGCCGGCAAGCATTTCGTTCTGCATAGCTGCGCTCGTCGCAAAGATGATGCGCCGCCCGTCGCTTGCCTGCTGGGCTCACCAGTTTTTTGGACCGAATTAGAGCTGTGTAATGCGCGGACCTATCGAGACCACGAAGTTAGTCGGATTCTAGTATTTGAATCTGTTGAGGCACAAGAATCTGTGGAGTAGACCCCGGCCGATTCGATGACGAGCGAGTTATTTTGCTTGCTCTTCTTGTGTTCCCGCAGCGAGCGACAAATTCGGCGCCCTTTCTTGCCACTTCCTCACTGCTCGCCCCATAAATCGTTTTGGTTAGATAACCGGAGGAAATACGGAGCTTCAGCCTAAATCTTTCAGGCCAACTGTGGGGAGCTGCAATCAACTCCTCAACGACAAACGAATGCGTATGAACGCCTATCATGAACTTATAGTGGTGGACTTTTAACAACACGGTATTCCACTCATTCGATACCATGCGATCCGTCTCCTTCTGGGATTGGGAACGATCATTGTGATTATTGGACAGAAGTCCAAACACGTCAAGTTACAAACGGGTTAGCCGACTTCCGAAACGCTATTCGTAATTCCACTGTGTGAACGTTCTGGCGCTTACATATGAAGGTCGCCGGTGGTACCACTAGGCGAGACGGGCCTTTTTCTGGAACAGCTAAATTCCCAATCTAAATCCCTCATGCAGTTAATTAGGCCTCGACTCGGAAAGAGGTTAGCCTTTGCAGCTCAACTTTCGGCCTCTGCTCCTGCACTTGAAATAGGAAACAAAGACCAAATCGCGGCCTTGCCAATTGGCTCTCGGATTAGAATGGAGCCCTGGGAGGACAACATCAATTTTTTGAAAGCAAAACCCTTACCTCTAAATTCAGCGAGAGAGAAGATGCCTTTTGAGGTAACTGCGTTCGAGCCATATTTAATGAGATACGAACAGACTGCCGCCAGCGTCTCCGCTATCCCGGCTTCAACCCAGAACTGAGCCAATCGGTGCAAGATGTACTGAAGGTTGACGAGTCACTGTCACTTCGCGGGATTGCGGGCTTCAATGAATCAAGTCAGGCGCGAATATAGCGAAGACCAATATTGAAGCCAGTGCAAGACAGACGATCACGCCAAACAAGAGAGACGATCGATTGCAATTTACGCCAATGGCTGCACGGCTGGGGGGGCATGCAAACCTCCAAAACATCTAGATATTGAGAAGGGCACTCTCCCTATGGATTTCCATCAGGTCTGCTTTTGCCCTCCAGGAGTTGATGGACTAGAGTGCCCTCTCGCATTGCCTTATACAATGCGAGAATCCATGTTGTCAATACAATAATTAATAAAAATAAATAGTGTACTAGTATATCTGAATCTCATGCCGCAGCATGGATAGACAATCCCTTTTCATCTTCGTCATCGCCCCATTTCGGAAAAACGAGAGGCAATCGTTTGCGGGCAGTCTGCAAAAGCTGGCGAACTAGTTTGCGCCTGCTATCCAGACGCTTCAACAAATCGTGAAACGAAGCGGTGTCGAATTCATACCATTCTGGAGGTATGCCATTCCCGGCCTCGAACAGCAGTTCCAGATTAAACTCGCTCTCCAGCCTGCTCAGCCACGGGTCGAAGTCCTTAAGGATTCTAATTTCTGCATATACGGCTCGCCGGTCGTATACACCGCGTAATGGAGCATCGGGAAAGTTCCATTCCCCACAGTTGAAACAAAATCCGTGGTCAATCATCACTGTCGCGTAACTTTGCCCTTCACCTCTCCGAAAAAACAGTGCCTGTCTCCAGTCCGTGTTGCAGGTCCATTTGTCAAATACTAGCATCCCCGCGAAATCGTGGAGGTTTACGACCTGGCTCAACCGTTCATCAGGCAGGAAATCGAACACCGCCTGCCGTCGCGGATCGCCCAGGTAGCGCGAGCCGAACTGCAACCCCGCCTGGCACGGTATCCGCTGGCGGGGCATTTCAATCCTCAAGTCGTCCGTCAGTCGAATGAGTTCTTCGGATACGTCGATGACCGCCCCTGTGGTTGTCGGCAGTCCGAGCAGAGCGGCCAGCCTTGTTGCCAGGAGTTCGTTCACGAGGACTCGCCGGTGTTGGGGGTTGTTTTGGAACTTTACGACATAACAGTGATCATCGGAGCATCGCATGAGATGCGACTGACTTCCCCCTCGCATCCGTCGTATCTCTTCGAGAGCCCGCAAGGGCTTCGCGGACACCCGTATTTCGGTCTCGGACAGCTCGGCCACTCACTCACCCCTCGTCCTCGACTAACCAAACACATATATACTGTACCTTTAAGTATGTCTAGTCGGTAGATAGTGTCAGGTAAATGCCCTACGAGTTGTTGACCGGTATAGCGGGATTAAGGGGTTACCAAGTGGTTTCTCACTGCACACAGCACTAGGTCACTAATTGAGTGGAGATCCAGCTTCAGCATCAAACGAGCTCGGTATGTATCCACAGTTTTTGCTTCTATGTTTAGGAGTGCCGCAATCTCTTTGCTGCCCTTGCTGGACGCGACCAGGCATAAGACTTCCCGTTCCCTCGGAGACAGTGTGGCTAATTTCTGGACCTCAAGTCTGGACGCGACACTTTGGTCCGCGGCGACTGAATGACCAGAAAGTTCAAGCTCCCTCTTTGAAGAGCTGGCCTCACCCTGAAGCATCGAAGCGAAGTGTCGTACATCCTCCGAGACTGCGCCCAAAAGGTCGATTTTTTCATTTGGCCGGAGATAGTCGTGTGGATTTTGCCGGGCTGGGGGGTCTTTAAAGATCTGGTCCTTAATCCAACTCATATCCGCCATCAAAGTAAGAAAATACTGTTCAATTCGTTTTTGATGACTGGTTTCGACTGCAATTGCCGCCACCTGGAGTCGGCCATCGACATGATCCTTAATTGGAAGCAGATTGAATAGCCAGTGATTGACCAGGTCCGCCTCGGGCATTTTTGTCACAAGATCGACACTGGGGTGCTGCCTTCCAGTATCGAAAGTGGCCTTGATGGCAAACTCAAGATCTTCGGCTGCACACCCGAGAATTTCATTGATTGTCTTCCCGGCACAGTTTGGGACAGAAGATTTTGCGATCATGGAAGCGAAAGCAGGATTAGCCGTCACGATCCGCAGTTGCGGGTCAAAAACAGCTAGACCGACAGATGCAGAATTAAATATGCCCGTTAACAGATAGTTGAGGTGTTCGAGGTTTGGAGAGTTATCTGTTCTTGGTTCAGGCCCGTTACTCAATCTTGCCCCCAATCACGGCTGAGAGTCGGGGACCGAACCGAGCAGCGCGATCTAGCAGACCTAAATGCCACTCACATTCTTGCAATCTACAACGCAAGGGAAAATGCTGCCCGGCGGGGTTGGGCACCATTCTTGATCTCCGGTAAAAGCCCTAAATACTGTAGACCGTAACAGTATATACACGACATGGTAAACACATGTCAACACAAATTTGCAGCTCTTGTGGAAAACTGTGCACTTTTGAACAATCGCCGTTCCTTCGAGTCCCAGAATGGGAATCGTCGTCGCATTTGATAGATGTCGAAGAGGGCGACGCTCGGCAGGCCTACCGTGGGTCCAGATGACGCTGCACCGAAGAACGAAATCGTCCAGCACGCCCGCGTTCAAGGGACTGCCCGCTCTAGGCCTCGACGATTTTGTTCCGCACCGCAAACCGCACCAAGTCGGCTAGCGAGCGAAGCTCAACCTTTTTGATCAGTCGTGCGCGGTAGTATTCTGCCGTGCGAACGCTGATCCCCAGCGTCGCCCCCACTTCTTTGTTGCTCTGGCCGGTTGCCAAGAGTTGCAAAACAGAGCGCTCTCTCGGGGACAGCTTGCGGGCACAATCGACTTCGTGTCGACCGCATTTATCGACCCCCGAAGTCGAAGTTCCTGAATGTGGACCCAAATCATCGAAGTCGAGCGGAGGTCTTTGAGCTGCATCTGTAGGAGAGTCGAGCCGTGGAATTGTGTAGAGGGCTTGCGCGTCGGCAACGCATGATTGAGCCAACTCAATCGTTCTCCTGAGCAGCTCGGAACGCTCGCCACACGATCCACACATTCTTCCGTAGCACTCCGCCTGAGTTTTCAACCTCGCCAGAAGATACGACAAATTCCCCATCATGTGATTTAACGACCGCTCCAAGTTCTTTTTTTCTGTGATTTCAAGAACTACCGCAGCGACGTGCGCCGCGCGTCCTTTCACATCTGGTATTGGGAAAAAGCTTTCGAACCAGTGTCCTTGCCTAGATCGCAGCGGGAGAGTTGCCGTGAGATCGAGTGAAACTGGTCTGCCGGACTGAATTACTTGGTCTGCCGCACACTCCACCGTGGTTGCCGCACCACCCAAGACGTCACGCAGTTTTCTGCCCGCGTGCCGAGTCGCGGGCATCCCATTCATCGTGGCAAGCGGTGCATTGATGGCGCGAAAGCGCATCTGTGAATCCAACACGGCAACACCCACCACAGGGGATACAAATAGCGTCGACAGTAACGGGCCGGCTGTGTCGGAAGAATCGAACAGGGCTGAGGGGAGTCGCCTTTGCAGAGCAATGGATTTCTGACAAGCTGGCAAAGGCCCCATCTTGGAAGCCTCCTTGAGGGAGGTTTACTAATAGCTTGGTCCTCTCCGTCAGTCGATACCGTAGAAATACGTACGTGGAAAGAATGCTCGGCCGCACTAAAGGGAGCGTTAGGCTAAGCCTCTTCAAATCCGATAGCGACCGGTATCCTAATGCCGCTCGCCCGGTTGCCCAACGAGCGCTTTTTGACGACCACTGAAGCTGTCAAGTCCTTTGGTGGCCGTCAGGCACCAAAGAGGCGCGTATTTGGATCGAAGGGTTTATGAGTGGTACGGTTTGGATCGCGCCAGCCTGGACCGGCTCTTGGAGGAGCTTTGCAGAGGGAAAAAAGAGGTCAGAGGCAAAATCGAAGCATTCTCGAGCGGAGCATCGGGAGTTTTTCCGAACTGGAAGAGTCGCGTATTTCGGGCCCGAGGCGGCCAGTGATGTCTGGAGGTTGAACTAAGCCGACGGTGAGGACATCACCAGAAGACTTTACGCAGCCGATGGCCGTCAAATTCGTAAAGCGTGGCAAGTTCTTCGAGACGCGCGAGCCGCTCTGCCAGCAAGTCCGCGAGCGCCTCAATGTGACGCATGAGCGCGACAGCCGAGCGGGGCGGCTTCCTCAGGATCACCACCACGGTCTCCGTTATTCCATTTGTGTGACCCGACTCCCGGGGGTCTGTTCTTTTTTCTCTCACATACCAAAAGCCCACGGTTTTCATCTCGGTCTTTCCCGAGGACCTTTCAGCAGGATAAGAGATCGGCCTGTCTCCTAAGACCAAATGAAAGGTTGCGCCATCCGACCGTGAGATAACTGGGCCGTTTTCGTTGAGGCGGTCCAAGAGGAAGGGGCCGCCTTGGTTCTCGCAGTGGGGACATACCTGGAAATTCTTATACAGGTGCGCTGGGCGCGTGGAGGTCTGTTCCGAATGGCTCAGGCTGAGGAGCCGTGAAAACAGTTGCAGGCGAAACGCGGAGATTCCCATAAGCACTCCATACTCGAAGAGGGTGTTCCCTCGGCGGGATCATTGCCTAGTGCCCTCGGAGGCCTGTCGGGCGAGAGAACACCCTTTCGAGGTGCCGTTTATATATTCCGACAGGTAGAGTGTCAAGAGAATAATTCGCAATAGCAATTACGAATAGCTATGATAATTCTGTTGACATCTATGGGCGGTTGCAATAGACGTAAGCCGAAGCAATTGATGGCCTGTCTTTCGGTCCGAGGGGGCGGATATGCTGCACGCGCTTTGCACGAATCAACAGTGTGACTATGACCTCTCACTGCAAGACATCGAAGAGGGACGCGCGATAGAAACTCCAAAAGAGTGTCCGCTCTGCGGGTCCGAGGTCGTCTCCGCCTGTCCTAGTTGCGGTTTCCCGCTGTTAGGATTGCGAGGGTCGTCTACCTGCCGGGTGTGCGCCACGAATATGAAGGCGTTTTTCGTGCAGTCTCAAGCAGACGTATAGCCTGGTGCGGGTTTCGGCATTTTTCCCACTGGTTGCGCGCCGCCACAGTTGGAGAATTTTCACTAGTCGTCTGTCGAGCGTTTCCAGAATGAGTAGACCACGCCGCATACCACCCGAACATTATTTTGCCCTCGAACCGCGGCGTTCGGATTGAAATAGCCTGTGCGCAGGTAGTCGCTCGAGACTTGGAGGGCGACGGATGGCGTGACCTGAAAGCGGACGCCCCCGCCCATCGCCCACGAGAACCTGTTGGTGTAGCCCGATAAATACGTATTGTCGCTTGTAAGCACGGGCCCCGTGACCCGCGCCCCGCCGATCAGTCCGTGAACCAGCGCAGTTAGCCTCCCGGTTCTGATGGGGTAGAAAACGGGCCCGGTGAGATAGCTCAGGATGTCGGCGTGACGCTGAGTGTCGAAGACATTTGCGGCCCTCGCGTAGGTGAAATCCGCAGTAACGCCCACGCGCGGCAAAATATCGGCCATGACCGCCGCGCCGACACCGGCCAGGTTGACCCGGCCGGCCGAAGGCATGTCGAGACTCAAATATGCGTAGCCGACGCTGGCCTCGATGCGCAGTCCCCGAGCCGCAGGCACCGGGGGGCGCGGTCGCCCTACCGGGTCATTCGCCGGGCTCGTGGTGTTCGCCGAAGCTCCTTGCGATTGGCCCGCGGCTAGCGAGGGTACCACCAGCAGGCATGCGGCCATTGCATAGAGAAGTTTCATCGGACTGTTCCTTTCGCTGAGGTAGTCGCGATGTTGGCCGGGCTTGCGGGATGACCTCATGGATCCGTCTCAGGAATGCCATTGAGCCGCATGCGAATTCGCACCGCGCTGCTCGGCATTCCCAGGCCGAGCCGCAGGAAGCTCTGGTCGGCAATCGCCGGAGCGATCGGAACTAGCTCGACATCTAGGAGGGTTTTCCGGCCTGCCCAGGAAGCAAAGTCCACGTTGCCGCTCTTGTTGTAAGTGACACGATTCGCGTGTCCGCACCGCTTGGTAAGGGCGGGGAGCAGATCATTTATCGAGGTGGCCGCGAGCGTATAACTTAGCTCGACCAACTTCTTCTTGTAGAAGGAAGCGTAAAGGCCGAATGGCCGGGTTGGATTGGTCTCCCCAAGAAGCCGCTGCCCGGCAAACGTGGGGCCTTTTTCCAAGCCGCAATTTACCCACTTTAGCCAGTTCGCCTTGAAGCTTCGCTCATCGGACCATGCGGGCGTCTGCACTACGCAAATTGCTCCTCGGTGGAGCTTGCGAAACCTGTTCAGGGACTCCCCGAGTTGATCCTCCGTCAGTCTAGGAATGTCGCGCCGGGGTACGTCATGCGCCCGCGCTGTAACTCCGGTAAGCGCCGAGGTTCCCAGCATGGCACCCAGTGCGAGCATGCGCATCATTCTTTCAAACGCGGGTATGTTGAGGAATTCCATCTCACTTATCTTTTTCGACTCTTTGTTCGATCTTCGCCGCGCTCATCGTCGACTTGATCGGAGGGCCGAACTGAATTTCGGCCATTCTCCCGGTCTTGTGCCAGGACACGAAGGGCCGGATGTCTTTGAAGCCCGCGTTGATCGCCATTTCGGAAATCTCAGTGATCGTCGAGAGAGGAACCCTGTCGTCGACCACCTCGATGATCTGGCACTCTCCGCCCTCGTGCAGTTTCAAGTCGGCCAGAAAATAGTTCGCATCAACTTTCTTGTACTCACCGCCCCTGTAAATGCCTGATTCCAGGTCAAATCGGAGTCCCCTGTTCGTCTGATATACGAAAACCACGATCTGACGGTGGCTCGTCACCGTACGAGTGGTGTTTCGCGAACTCGCAGGTGTTACGGCGAGTCCTAAGACAAGAGCTATGGCGAGAATCGCAGGGTATCTGACTGGGGTTTTCATTTTGCCTGCCTCCGTACATTGTGTTGAGAACTTCTTGTTCACGTAAAGCGAATGCGCTAAAACCTGATGGAAAGGGCTAGCCTCTGCCGCGTCTCGGCGGCGGAGTTTGTGGCAGCCGTGCCATGCGCCGCTGCGAAGCCACTCGACGCAAAATAGATGTGAACCGCCGTCACGGCCGACAGGAATCCGAAGGCAAAATTTCCTTTACCATTTTTTTTCATAAGTCCAGCACCCACGAAGGAAAGAAAATCAACAGGAATCGCCGTGCCATAAGCACGTTCTCGGGTGGGATCGTGTCCATAGATCGGGTTCCCTTCGCGGCAGGTATGCGCGTGTAGGCATGCCTGTGTGCCCTCAAGGTCGGCGACCGTCGATGCAAGAGTCAGCACGAAGACTGACATCATGGCGGGATTCGTCATCGCCTTTCCCCAAGTTGCGTCGTGCTCGGTCATGCGAAATGGATCAGAAAAATAAATAAACCCACCCAAGAGAGCACAGGGTCTTCCGTTTCCTCCTGGGCAAGGAGCAGGCCCGTCCTGAAGGCTCGGCAGTACCGGGATCGGATCGTCAGGCAATATTCGGCTCGGCGATTCCTTCGTGGGCAGTTCCAGCAGGCTGGGTTGTGATGTATCAACTCGTGATAGAGGTAGTTCCCGCACTTCCGACTGAGCACGAGCCGTGACAGCCGAAAGAGAAAATGCGATCAGGGCGAACAACACCCCCTTCATAAACTCCCCCTGGAGAACTGGCCGCGACCGAGCGTTGTTGGCTACCACGGGGACTCGGATTGCAATTCACGGACCACTAGCCAACTAGAACTAACAAGTAAATCTCTCTTGGAATGAACAGCCTGCGCGCAGAGTGCTTTGAAAGGGTCCCACGGACTCTAGGAAACTCCCATCTTGGAACCGCAACTTGGGAATCGAGTTCCACAATGGAGCTTCCCGAGAGCCTTCGGTTTGAGACCGTCTAGCCAATCGAAGGAAAGGGCGTCGCAACTCCTAGAAAATACTAAATCTGGCCGAGGAGAGTTTTCCACCCAACCGAGCCTGAACCGGTGGAACCGAAAATGCTATAGCGGCTAAGACGAGGCCAAGACAAGTGAAAAGACACCCCTGGATTTTGGCTTTATTTATGCTTTTGATAGCGCTATTTACAGGGACACATTTACAGGCTCAGAGCGGAGATATTGTTGCAACTCCGTACGCCAATTTTCAAGACGGAGATACGACTGAAATTAAAAAGTTTGTGCGCAGCAAAAGCGGATGGTGGACCAGTTTTAGGATTGGCTTCGGCGGCGACAATTATTTCTTAACGATCTGGCCGGACGACTCTCAGCTTCTTCCAAAACACTTGAGAGTCAATGACCTGTTCTTCTCTCGCGAAATTATAGTGTCCACTGACGATAGGTACGCCATGTTCGCGCAACACCCGGCGGCTAGCTCACGCGGGCTTGGCGGTTTTCCATGCTTCGATGTCTACTATGGTGCGGGCGATCTTATCTTGCATAAGTCAGGCAGCGATATTCATGCTCGACCCTATGTCGTCTTTGCCACTCTTGATGGCATCGTCCGCTCTCTGCTATTCGATACCGTCGGCACTTTTGGCTACGACCTGCTGGCTACGACTGAACTCGGGTCCGTATATCGTATCGACCACAGCGGCAAAGCCGCAAAGCTAGCGAACGTAGATGAGGACATCAAGGCGACGGACATCGTGCCGCTTGGGCCAGGATTTGGCCCGTTCGCTGGGCAGTTGATGTTTGTCTCACGATTCCTCGGCAAGCTCCGGTCCATTGACAACTCGGGGAATGTCTCTGAGATTGACGCTGGCCGCGACTTACCGGGGACGGAGGCGCTAATGATACTCCCACAGAGCGGCGGACAGGAGCGGACAGAAGAGATAGGCTCCTACATTCTGCATTGGCGCATTCCCGTGGAGCATACGTACGTTGTAAATCCGCTGACAATTAACGCCTATGCGCTGCTTGCCGTTGTACGCCGGAGCCGTAGTGAAATATGGGCATTGCAGCGAAGAGATCCTGGCTTCACATCCAAATACCTGTTCGATCTCCCTGAACAGGTCGACCAGATTACGTTTTTGACGCCTGCCCAACTTCCCTCGGGGGGAACGTGCCCCGACAAGCCACCCCGGTGAGATGGCGCACGGCTCATGTTCGATTACCAAATGAATTCAATCTTGGGAGGATTCCGATGCAACGCAGTCATGTTTCAAATAACTTAGGCCCCGTGTATGGTTCCGCGCAACTAATCTAGCGGTTTTCGGTCACGCTTCGTGGCCTCCGATATCTGCGCGCCGATGCGATATTGAAGACTGGTGGCGGTAACTGGAAGGAGGCGGGGAGAGTCCTCGGTGTCAGGCGCACGACCCTCTATCGCTACCTCGACCGTCCTGATCTGCTTAGAACGAGAAAATAACCCTGTCGATTTTGCGGCCTCAGTCAAATGGCCAGCGCCAAGGAAAGAGTACAGTGGACTGAGGCTTTGGGTGTACCGCACCCCCTCGAAGCCAGGATTCCGTATCGGGACATCGATGCGGAATGGCTCTCAGATTGGTCCCCAGGGCCTAGGGGCGGGGGCTGGCTGAAGCCCTGAGATTTTTAATTCATCGGTTCATACATACCTCATTTCGTTACCTTTCGGACCAAAAACACAGGACCTAGACCAGCGCCGCGCCACGGCACCGGAATTGCAACTGCCATTCTGCGATCGCCGCCACGCAGCTTGGGAGCAAGGGTGACGCCCAAGCTATGGTGATTTTGCGCGAGGTTATTTTTATCTGCGTCGGATGCGCTAGTCTTTCGAATGGAGCGCTTGCCCAGCAGGCCGCTCCCGCTGCTTTGCCGGCAATGACCTCTTCCGTCGAGAAGCAAGTTCAGGATTTGAGCCAGACCCTCGTCCCTTTAGACAAGCTGGAGGCTGGCCTGCGTCCGCATCTTCGAATCGGCAGCAGTTTTGTTCCCGGTCTTCCCGCTGGGATCGACCCAGGTCTCCAGGTCGGAGCCGAACTCGGCACGGCTTTTTGCCTGGACCCTGAGTGCCGCCTGCTGGGAACGAACTACCACGTCGCCGCGTCCCTTCGGCTTCGTAAGATAAACGGACGAAAAGTCATACGGCAGTATCTGGCCACTGGTCCGCAGGATCACGATGCGACCTGGAACTTCGTTGCAGGTGTGCCGATGGGTTACGCCCTGAGCCGGGACCTCGCGATTTTGGAACTCCGCGAGCCACTGCCCCACCATCACGGCCTGACTTTCAGTCTTGATGAACTGGAGCACGGGGAACGGGTCGATATTTACGGTTATCCCTGGGAAGGTTACTCTCGGCACCGAAAACTCCTGCGATTCCCTGCGACTTTCCGGGGCAAGACTGCGGGTGGAATTCTTGTTTTTGACTACCAACTAGCCAATGGCAAGGCGCTGCGCGGAGGAGCAAGTGGAGGAATCGTCGTCGATTCGAAGAGCGGCGAAATTGTTGGGATTCTCGTGGGGGTCGGGCAAGCCTTTGGGCCGGAGGCGGACGCGGTATCTGTCCAGTCACTGGCGGAGTTTGTGAGAAAAGTACAGCCATTTCTAGCGCACCAGATATTTCGCTCGAGCGAATTGGTGTCGCCGCTACCTGGCGATCTGTATTCGAAATATGCGCCATCGCCGGACTTCTATTCAAGATTTGTTCCAATGCCTTCTGCGGGACTACAGCACCGGCCCGCAGAAACTCAAGAAGTCACTCTGCTAAGAACTAAGGCGCAAACTCTCCTCGACAGTATGCAGAACTTCATTGCCGTGCAGTCTTTTGCCTGGGGTTCGGGAAACCAGGAACCTAGTTTGCAGACAAACTTCGAAGTCCGCGTCATCTATCAAGACCAGCGATACCGTTGGTATCCCGATGGACAGAAGGAGTTAGCGGAGATTCCCAGACCGCCGTTGCGTCATTGGATAATGCCCGGAGACGATTGGTCGCGGCTACCCAGGATGGTCGGGACAGAATTGCAGCTCAGGGTTCATCAGGCTCCAGATATGGATGTGAATAAACATCGCATGAAGGTGTTTCAGTATGACGCCAACGTTGAAGATGATGCCTGTGGGTTCGCGACTCTTACTGATTACGGATTCTTCGTGCACAAGCAAGAGCGGATGGTTTCGTGCTACGGCGAGGTCTGGACGGACGAAGCGACAAACATACTACGCATTTCACAAACTATGGAACTCCCCCGTCACTGGGGGACCTATCAGGTCGTTGTCACGTACGGCTGGCTTAATCGACCTGATGAACGTCCTCAGTTGATTCCCGTCACGTTTTACTCGCAGTTGCGTGGAGAAAAGCGTGTTGACTGGTGTCGAGGACAGTTTACCGATTATCACGAATTCAGTGTTAAAGCGAAACTCGGTTCATACAAATGAACAAGGAACATTCCTTTCTCACGCCGTTCAGCTCTTATCCGTATCACCTTGGAGGAGTTTCCATCTGTTAAGACTTTTCATACTTTCCGCTCTCGCGACCTCCTTGCTCGTCGTAAGCGACCCGCACGCAATGCCGCTATCTCAGCAGCCCAACCAGGACACCAGGCAAACATCAAAAGCAGCGACTCCAACACCCCCGAATCCATCCAGGCTTGCGGATGGGACTCCAGTAAGGTTGCGGCTCATCCAAGACCTCTCGTCTGCGAATGCCGCAATCGGTGACCGCGTGGGTTTTGAAGTGATTGAGGATGTGGAAGTAAACGGCGTCATCGTAATCCCATGTCGAGCAATGGCATGGGGCACAGTAACCGAAGTTCGGCGCAAGGGCCGACTGGCGCGAGGTGGACGAATGACTGTCAAAATCGACGCTGTGCGATTGGCGGATGGGGAAGTCGCGCCGCTCAGAGCCATCGAGAAGGCAAAAGGTGAAGGGCACTCCGGCGCGATGAAAAGCGAACTTGAGCAAACTACCCTCGCATTCTTTCCAGCCGCGCCACTGGCTCTGTTAATGCGCGGAGAAGACACTATCATCCCAACAGGAACAGAAGTTGCAGCCTATATTAACGGCGATACGGCGCTTGACCTCCATCGATCCGAGTCCCAGGGCTGGGAGCAACAAGATTCACAGGCTTCAAATGAAGTTACAGACCTCGCTTCACTTTGTATAGTCCAGATCAGGTCCACTCCGGACGGAGCCGAAATCGTCGTGGACAAGAAATATATGGGCGGTACACCGTCCCTCATCAGACTTGCACCTGGCGATCACAAGATTCAACTGAACAAACCTGGCTTCAGAACTTGGGAACGGACCGTCACGTTGACACCTAGAGGATCCGAATTGCTCAATCCTACGTTGGAAGCTCAATAGAGCTTCTATGTTTTCGCGAAGTGGTGGGCGGTCCAGACCTCTTGGCTGTACAGCACCGGTAACTTCCGGTATTTGTGCCGCACTCTTGTTTAGAGATTCTTGCGGATGCGCGTCCGCAGCGCGATCCGTGGACCTCTGCGACTACGATAGCGGTATGTCCCGCGAGTCATCATCCGGACAAGTCTGCACGGTCGTCGCTCGGTCACAATGTAGCTCGCATGCAGCCACTCGACCACCTGCCGTGACTGCAAGGGCTCAATAGTTTTCGTGATAGAACATCCTGGAACATGATTTTGTCGAGGAAGCAGATATTGCGGTCCGGAAGATAGAATTACAGCGCGCTCAATCACGTTCTGTAATTCGCGGATGTTGCCTGGTCAACTGTACTGAACCAACAGGTTCCTGGTTTCGGCGGGAATGTTATCGATATTCTTTTGCATCTTGAGAGCGATTTGTTTGGCAAAATGCCGCACGAGTAAGGGAATGTCCCCTCGGCGCTCCTGCAACGGGGGAACGTGAATGGGAAAGCTAAAGGGTATTAATGGGAATCTGCCGCGCGGCTCGCGCCGCGGGTCGAGGATGACCGCCGCGCTTCGATCGCGTCCGGAGCCTCTGGCTGGTTAGTAAGAGTAACTGCCGATGATGCCCATTGGAGCCGCCCATCGCTATTCGAAACTTCCTCTGCTACTTTCGTGAACAGCTGATCTTTCATGGCGGTTCGTTTCGTGTAGTCGATCACATAGCTGACGGTGAATTCCAACGATCCGGCATTTACGATGAGTGCGACGGTAGGTTCCAACGGAGGATTCTCGCTTCGATAATTGTCGCTCATTTCTTTCCAGGAAGACTGCGCTTCGACCAGGTACTCGCCAATCGACTCTTTGGCTACGCGCAAAAGCATCTCCCTGGCAAACTGGCAATCGCTGCTGGTTGCAAACAGCACTTTAATCTCGTCCCAGATAAACCGGAACCCCTGCGAGTAGTTGAAGACGGACCCTTTCAAGACGGTGCTGTTGGGGATGCGAACGATCCGGCCGTTGTACAAGTCCCCGCTGACCCAGTTCCCCGTTTCCAACAAGGTGGTTCGCAGAAGCCCGATGTCGATCACGTCACCTCGAGTGTCGCCGATCTGAACTCTGTCTCCCACGGCGTACAGCTTTGAAAAACCGATGGAGAAGGCGCCGGCAAAGCTGGCCAGCACGTCCTGCAGCGCTACTGCCACACCCGCGCCCACGACACCGAGGGCAAAGCTGAGGCGGCCCAAGCGATCCTCAAAGAGGAAAGCGAGGAAAAGGAGAATCGAGAGGTATCCGGAAAAGACGACGAACTTGCGAACCTTATAGCGCGCATCGGCCCGGCCAAAGCGCCGGGGCAGCGTTCGTTCGAGTACGCGGAACGCGGCGTGAATAATGAGGATTCCGACGGCTGCGGCAACGCACTTCACGAAGAGCGAAAGCGAAACAGCTTGTCTTAAGAGATCATTCATACGGCCACCATCACTCCCAGTTTGCCGTTAAAAGGCGAAGCAATTCAGGAAAACGCAATAACCTTCGCCGCCATCGTCGAACTCCGGTTCTTCGCCTTCGAGGCGATCATTGCAAACCACCTGCACTTTTCTGATTTCTGAGCAATTCTCACACATGGCAGTCCCGCAATAGACACAGGCCGCTACCGCTGGAGCACAACAGAACTCGCAGCCTTCGGTTCTTTTCAAGATATCGTATCGTAGGTCATGGTTTTCACGCTGCCTTCAACAGCCTTTGAAACTTTTCGAGAGTTGCGGGCGCATCACCAGCATTCAGAAAGTGAGGACTTGATGAGTGCGCAAAATTGTTCGCTTCGCGTTCTTCTCGATAAGCGCACGTGCCCTCGCAAGATTGCCGACTTCGAGACTATTGCCAATGACAAGCCCGACGACTGCCTTCAGTGTGACTGGCTCCCATTTCCTTGGGCGATCCGAGTCAACCGAAGAACTGCGGCAGCGGCTGAATAGCGCACAATATCTTTCTTGTCTGACATTGCAGGCACGATATCCGCCAGCAGGGACGCATCGGCGCGCTAGGCGATTGCCTCGACCGCCGCCGCCCGGACTGTCCAGTCCTTGTCGGACACTGCTTTCGCGAGCGCGTAGCCACTGCGCGGGTCCGGGTCGCCGGCTAATTCCCGCGAGGCAGCGGCCCGCGTTGGTGCAGTGCTTCTTTTCTTCCATGCGTGCAAGGCCTCCATTCCGTATCCTCCATAAGGCAGGAAACCAATACCCTGATCAAACGCAAACCGAATGGCCCTCGACGGAGTCTTCATTTGATCCATTTCTTGGGTAATAAGCGATTTGCTGCCCTTCCGAGTGCCAACGACGAGGGAGTAATAGACGTTGTATCCCGAGTTGCCCTTGAGCTGAACGAGAGCGTGACCGACAGCGAGCGCGACCGAAACATCCTTATCATTCACCAAATTTTGCAACTTCGGAATGGATTCGGTAGAACCGAGCGCGCCCAAAGCTTTCGCTGCTGCGGCTCGTACGTAGGCTTCTTTATCCCCGAGCGCGTCTTCCGCCAATCGCACTGCCGCCGGGTCTCCGGCGGCTAGGCCCAGCGCCTGGATGGCGTTTGCGCGCTTGTCTATGTTCGAGCCATGCGCACCTCCCACGAGGATGTCCCAAGCCTGATTCTGAGTATCGACCTGCCCGGCTGACGGTCGAGACACAGGAAGCAAGTCGATACCGGTCGGCGTGAAACACAGCAACATAGCGAGAACTCCAACGACGTTGCGCAATGCAGTGGCACCTTCCCTCTGTGGCAACCACGCGAGTGAGCAGCCGACAACTCAAGCCAATTTGTTCATCACACGGCGCGCGGCCAAAGAAAGCATCAGGCGAGAGATTCCGCTGAAGATCATACTGATCCCCACGAGCGCACCGAGCAAGCCGCAAAGATACGGTCGGCGCAACTCGAAACAGGGCGGCCGAAACTAGTGGTGGTGATGCTCCTCGGGTGGTCGCGCATGACCCAAACGAGCCGCGCTGCGCTCAGCCTCACTGCGAGGTATCAGTTCATGCTGCTCCACGCCACGAGGCCCGGTCCGACGATGGAAATCGCCGTAATGATGCACGTAGGAGCCGCGGTTGACCCAAGTCCGTTCCCACCGCCCGCCGGCGATGAACACTTCGTGTCTATCCCATATGAAGCGCGTGGTGCCCCATCCCCAGGGACGAAACGCAAAGCCGAGCGTCACGCCAAATCCAAAGACGATGCCGCCGCCAACGAAGAACCCAGCCACAGGCGGAGCGAATACGATCAGCGGATCATACACAGGAACGCAGATAAAGCCCGGATTCACCGGCAGGATTTCAATATACGGACCTCCGGAGACTACCACCTGCTCGTTGCTTTTCAGGTAGCCGTATTCCTTGGCCTTTTTCCGCATCCTCTGCACTGCGTCCATCACGTCCTGGCGCTGCGCGAGAAACGCGTTTCCCAACTGGGTCGTCCAGTCCATGTCCGAAGCCATCATCTCCAGCACCGATGGAAACGGCAGCAGCGCTTGCACGCTGGCATCCCACGTCAGGTGGTCTTCGGTGATGGCTTTGGCCAGGTCGTCACCGGTCAGATAATGATGTTCATCCGCCCATTTGGCGGCGTCAGGAATTTGATCCGGGTAGGTAGCCGCAGCGAGAATTTGTGCAAGCAGAGGATCAGGATAGAGTGCTATTCGGGAGACCAGTTTGTCGAGCTCGGCTGGTTTGTAGGACGGCGGCGTTTGACCGGCGACGAGCCCGGGAGTCCCTCCGGTGATCAACGCCAACGAAAGCACAATCAGAACGGTTTTCTGCAAGAGCGGTGGAGCTCGCACAGGTCCTCCTCTTTTCATTTTTTTCTCTTTTTTTGTTGTTAAGTTTAAGATTCCAACTTAAATACTGGATTAGAAGTAAACAAACGCCCGGCTCCCTCTCAAGTCAACGCAACCGGGATTTCCATTTTGACTTCCCGGCCCACCGATAACGTACATCCAACCCCGTCAGCATGCAATGCTCCCGCCAGGTTTTTGAGTGCAGAGCCTTTCCGACGGCTCCGGCGAGCAGGTGCTAAACAGCCGGTGTCGTCCAAACGGACTTTGTCGCCAAGAACCGCCGTATGTGACCTGTCCGTTCCTTCCGAGGTCCTTGACACTTGGACGAAACCTCGATTGCCAGCGGCCACTTTGCGTTCGTGTTTCGACCGGGTTAGACGGACTGTGGCTGCCTCGGCGACGCGACTATTCCGTGCCGCAGCGCATAATGAATTAACTCAGCGAGGGAGTGGAGGCCAAGTTTGTGCATGATCCTGGCGCGATGTGTTTCAACTGTGCTGACGGCGATTCCAAGTTCCGCCGCGATTTCCTTATTTACCTTTCCCTCCGCCAAGTAGCGGATAATTTCGATCTCACGGTCTGTTGGCCGGATTTCATTTCCTTCTGCTTGCTGACGATGGTTCTTGGCCTTGAGGAACCCTTCAACAACAATTTCGGAGACCTTGGGTGTCAGAGATCGCTTGCCCTCAATGATATCCTTTACCGCTTTGATGAGGAGCTCCGTGAGGTCCGACTTCAAGATGTATCCATGAGCGCCAGCCTCCAGGGCGCTCTGAACCATGTGGTCTGACTCGTGCATTGTCAGAACGAGAACTCTAGTACCAGGGAGTGCCTCTCGGATTTGGCGGGTTACCTGCGCTCCGTCTTGCTCAGGCATACCGATGTCGACAATCACCACGTCCGGCCTAAGTTTCTTCGCTTTGGCTACTGCCTCTGTCCCGTTGGCTGCTTCACCCACGACTTTCCATCCACGCCGACTTTCAAGGACCCCGCGCACTCCGCGCCGCATGAGCGCGTGATCGTCAGCCAACAGAATCCGCAGCTTTTTCATGTTCCTCTCCAAGTGGTATCGTTACGCGAACGATCGTTCCACCACTCGCGGGGTATATCTCCAGTCGACCCCCGATCAGCTTCACTCTCTCTTGCATGCTCAGGATCCCAACGCCATATTGGTACGGCGACTTCTCGGAACGTCCCGTCGAATTCCGGGAGACTCCGGTGCGGCTGTCGATGATTTCGAGTGTAAGGTGCGAGTTACGGTCAAGTCGAATTGCTGCCTCACGATTGCCCGAGTGTCGTTGGATGTTTGTCAGGCTCTCCTGCACCACGCGAAATAGCGCTAGCTCGACATCTCGTGGCATTCGTCCAATCCCTGGTGCCAGTTCCAATGTTACTTGGATCCCACTCCTCTTGGTGAAACCCTTTACATAGTCATGAATTGCGCCACTCAAACCAGCCTGGTCCAAAACGGGCGGATGCAGTTCGTACGAAAGTGTACGGATGTCTCGAACGCACTTTTCTGCCAGAGCCTTGCATTCGGAAAGAAGTCGGAGTGATTTTCGCTCTGTAGAACGTAAGCCTTTTCCAAGTTGCCCAATTATCGTCGCCAAAGCGGCGAGGTCTTGACCCGTCGAATCATGCAAATCACGCGCGATGCTTCGCCGTTCTTCGTCCTGCAACTGGAGAAGTTGCATCGAGAGATGGTGGAGTGCCTCTTCCCCCTGCTTACGTTCGCTCATGTCCATCACCGTACCGACAAGCTCGGAGATCTCTCCCGAACCGTCTAAAACTGGGCTGCCCGCTCCCAGGATATGTCTTACCGACCCGTTGGGAAGAACAATTCGATATTCTACTTCCCAGTTCGTTCTCTGGCTGAGTGCCGCGCTGATTGTCTGCTCATACCTCGAGCGGTCATCCGGGTGCAGGCGCTGCAGAAATACTTCGCGTCTTAGTTGCGTGCTTTCAGGATCAAGGCCGAAGATGCGGCAAAATTCCTCCGATCCGACCATCTCCTGGGAAGACGGTTTCCAAGCCCAGGTTCCCATTCCAGCGATTCTTTCGCCCATGACCAGATAGGTCTGCTTCCGACGGAGTTCCAATTCCGCCTCTTTGCGCTCTGTGATGTCCTGGGCGCTGCCAACCAATCGAGCGATCTGACCACTGGCACTACGCACGGCAAACCCGCGGCATAAGACCCAGTAGGTCGAGCCGTCCGGCTGGATTACCCTGCATTCGAGACCGTCAATTGCGAATCCCTTAACTAAACTTGATAATGCTTCTTTGAGACGCCCATGGTCATCTGGGTGGACGCCATCCACAAAGGACATGGGATTTGCATACAAACTCTCGGTCGTGCGCCCCCATATTTTCTCGTAAGCGCGATTGACGTAGAGAAACTCGCTGAGATCCGAGGTGGCCAGAGCAAGCACTAACGGCAAATTGTCTGCGATTTGGCGGAAGCGCTCACTTCTCTGGAGCTCCACAGCCTGAGAGGCCAGTTGACGGTCCATGGCGGAGGTCAACATCGCTACCCCCTGGACTATTAGCGCGACCAGGACAATTGCCGCGGTGCCGAGCGACGAAATGCTCTCTGTGTGCGCCCGTTGCACGGGCAGCCCGAACGCGAAGAAACTTGCTGCAGCCATCCCCGTGTAATGCATCGCCGAGATGGCAGCACCCATCAATGCTGCACTCAGGACCTTCGCAGCCGTGGTTCCTCTGAAATCCTCACGATAGTCAAAGCAGAACACCAGCGAGACAAAACTCGCAACCACTGCAATCAGGACAGAAGCGGCCACGAGCAGAGGGTTGTAATGGCACTCGGCTGGGAGGCGCATCGCCGCCATGCCGATGTAGTGCATCCCTGCAATAGCGGACCCCATAAGGATGCTTCCGGTCAAGGCTTGAGCGCGGCCCATCTCCTTACGGCTCACGACACGGAGGGCCAGGGCGGAGCCGAGGATAGCAGCCAGAAGTGACAGAAGGACCGTGGGCCAGTAGTAAGCAACGGGGACAGGCAGGTGGAACGCGAGCATGCCCGTAAAGTGCATGGACCAAATGCCCAGACCCATGGCAGTGGATCCGCACACAAGCCATGCGGTCCGGATCCGACCGTGGGCGGCAGTTACGCGCCCGCCAAGGTCGAGCGCAGCGTAAGACGCGGAAATGCAAATCAACACGGAGAGGGCTACGAGACGAAAGTCATAGAAACCTGCGAGGGGTGTTCCGCTCTGGCCCATGGAAACCTCGTGGCAATCTTGCACGGGAGTGCACATCGGCCGGTCAACATCTGGGCCCGAGAGGCACAATTCCGGTCGACCGCAGAACCAGCGAAAGCAACCGCCCTCATGATATCAGCAATCAAGAAAGCGCTATTGGAAACGATTCATTGTTGGTTTCCCGGAAGTCCAGTAGCGGATTCCATTACCGATTCGCCAGTCTTGTATCAGCTAATCACCTTAGCCAATAATCGCGTTTCATTTTTCGGCGCAGAAGATAGAAAGCCATGGAATACCCCGCGAACCTCTCACGCGCAGCGACTTCGTGCAAAAAACATTTTGGCGAACTCATCGGCGAGTCCGCAACGATGCTTCGCCTATATGCGCTGATATCAAAGGCTGGGGAATGCACTTCTCCAGTTCTCTTGTTAGGCGAGACCGGTACGGGAAAGGAATTGGTAGCACGCGGCATTCATCTAGAGGGATTGCGTCGAGAGAAGGCATTTGTTCCGGTTGATTGTTCAGCGCTGACACCCACGCTAATAGAGTCCGAATTATTCGGCCACGTCAAAGGTGCGTTCACGGGTGCAGACCACTCTCGAGAGGGCCTCCTCCAGTCGGCCGATGGAGGGACGATCTTTCTGGATGAGGTCGGCGAACTCCCAACGGCATTGCAAGCCAAATTGCTTCGCGCACTGCAGGAAAGGGAAGTGAGGCCTGTTGGGTCCACCGCGCGAATCCCGATAGACGTTCGTATCATCGCAGCTACGAATCGAGATCTGGAAGTAGCGGTCCGAAAAGGGACATTCCGCCAAGACCTGTTTTACCGTCTAAACGTCATACAAGTCCACCTGCCTCCCCTGCGTAACCGCAAGGTCGACCTCCCCCTGCTAGTCATACACTTCCTAGACAAATTCTCCGGAACTGTCGATTGCGTCCATACAATCTCGGATGGGGCTCTGCAAAGGTTGATGTCCCACGACTGGCCAGGCAACATTCGCGAGTTGCAAAATGCCATTGAGCGTGCGGTGGCCCTAAGCTCAGACAGCGTTCTGACAGCAGACGATCTGGTATCGGTCCCCAATCGAGCATCTACCACGGATGGTCCCAATAACAACGAGATAGTGCCCCTGAGGGAAATCGAGCGTCGCGCGATCCTGCACGCTATGCGGGAAGCCGGAGGAGACAAACTTGCCACCGCACGCCTCTTGGGCATCGGCAAAACCACCCTATACCGCAAGCTCAAAGAGTACGGCACCGCTCCCATACCAACGCAGCATGAACCAGAAGAGGAAAACTGAGTAATGGCGAAAAGACTCAGGATGACCGCACCAGCCAAAGCGTGGATTGAGAGCACGGAACTGGAAAGACTTTTGCTGGATTCAGCCGGTGAAGCGATTTACGCAATAAACATGGCGGGCAACTGTACTTTCTGCAATCCTGCATGTCTGCAATTGCTAGGCTATAATGACCCGGTTCAGCTCCACGGAAAGAACATGCACGCGTTGATTCATCATAGTCGCCCGGATGGATCGTCCTATCCAAACCATGAGTGCCGCATCTACTTCGCTTTTCGGCAAGGCGAGGGCAGCCACTCGGACGAAGAAGTCTTTTGGCGCGCCGATGGATCGAGCTTCCCTGTTGAGTACTGGTCCTATCCCATACGTCAGAACAACGTCCTGATGGGAGCCGTCGTAACTTTTGTCGACATCACCGAGCGCAAGAGAGCAGAGTACGCCCTGCGGGAAACTGGAGAGATGTTTCGCCAGCTGGCGGATAACATCCGGGAAATCATTTTTGTCATGACGCCAGATCCGCCGAGGATGGCTTTCATCGGCTCGGCCTACGAGGAAGTCACCGGGAGGTCCCGTCAGGAACTTTACGAGCGGTTTGATGCTTGGGTCGACCTCGTCCATCCAGAAGATCGTGATTACGCTCAAACCGTTCTTGAGCAATCCATGCGCGGCGTCGCAACTGCAATGGAGTACCGATTGCACCGACCAGATGGTTCGGTTCGCTGGATTCACGCACGCAGCTTTCCGGTTGAGGATTCGCGAGGCGAGCTGTGCCGCATTGTAGGCATTGCTGAGGACATTACTGACCGCAAAAAAATGCTCGAAGAAGCGGAATTGGCGAGAGCAGCCGCAGAAGCTGCCAACCGGGCAAAAAGCGAATTCCTAGCAAATATGAGTCACGAGCTCCGGACGCCAATGAACGGGGTCATCGGAATGACCGATCTACTTCTCGGCACGGACCTGACCGAAGAGCAGGCCGAATATGTTCAAATGGCAAAAACGTCGGCTGATTCGCTGCTGTCGATTATCAGCGACATTCTGGACTATTCACAAATGGAAACCGGCAAATTGCAATTAGATCACCTCGCATTCGATTTGCCAACATTCTTGGAGGAGGCGACAAAGGAGTTTGCAATCAAGGCTCGCGGCAAAGGACTTAAGCTGGTTTTGAAAGTACAGCCAAATGTGCCGAAGCATGTAGTAGGTGACCACATTCGGCTGCGACAGATCCTTGGTAATGTGGTGGACAATGCTGTGAAGTTTACAGAGCAAGGAGAAATTCTTGTGGAAGTACGAAAGGGAAAGGAAAGTCATGACTCTGCCATCTTTCGTTTCATTGTCCGAGATACCGGGATCGGAATTCCTCCAGAAAAACAGCGGCTGATCTTCGATGCATTCTTTCAGGCGGACTCATCGGCCACGCGCAGGTTTGGGGGCACAGGGCTCGGCCTGACTGTGTCAAAACGCTTGGTTGATATGATGGACGGACAAATTTGGGTTGAAAGCAAAGTTGGACGTGGCTCTACGTTGTACTTCACGGTTTCACTTGGAACGCGTTCATGAAACGTACACTTCCTCTGTCCTCCTCCTGTTTCGCGAAGGCTTCGAGCTTGAGCCGACTTCCCCTAAGGTGAAGACGGCACGTCAGAAGAGGGAGTGGCAAGCGGTCTTCGGGTTTGCAGGTGCGAGACGCGAGTGATTTGATCTAAGCATTAATCTAGCCTTACTCGTAACTTTAATCTAGGTTAACATCGTCGCTGGCTATGAGTTCAACGGCAATCGCCCTCTTGTGGCTGCTTCTATTTGCCGCACCATCCCAGCCAGCGGCACACGGGAATTTCTGTGGTGTAGTTCAAGACCAGACGGGTGCGGAAATCGGCAACGCAGCGCTCGAATTGACAACCGAAGGCATTCGCGTTTCTGCCCAATCCGATGCCTCTGGACAGTTTTGCTTTAATCGCGTCGAGCCCGATGACTATCAACTCACGCTCGCACTTGCGGTATCTGCCCCTTTTGTTGCGGCTAAAAGTGGAAGGTTAACTCGCCTTGGACGACACGGGGCGAGACGAAATGCGTGCCCGAGAAACTTGAAAGGAAATTGTACAAAGCAGCCTTGTTCGTTGCGTTCACGACGCTGTCATCGGTCCACTTCAGATCCTCATACACATCGTTGCCTTGCGATGCGGCACGTCCACCTTTTTTGTCGCCCGCTGCCAGGGCAGCGACGAATCCAATCGGCAGACATAGGCTCTCCTCTAGTCGTGCGCGCCTGCGGACGACTCGGAAAATAGCCCGCGAACCAGACCATGAGCCGAAGACACTGCCGGGAGCAGCCGAGCCGAGTTCAGGATGAAAGTCATTTCGGAAGAAACGTGGATAAAAGCAGCCAGGAGAGGATTCAAGAATCCAAACGCAGCCAACCCGACGCCGATGCTGTCGACGACCAGCGTTCCGACAAAGTTTTGCATGATGGTGCGGCGGCAGCGCCGAGCAATGGAGAGAGTTTCGACGAGCTTCGAGAGGTCATTGCCGATGAGAACGACGTTTGCGCTCTCTCTTGCAACGTCAGTGCCAGCCCCCATCGCCACGCCGACCGTAGCCTTCATCAAGGCGGGGGCATCATTGACTCCATCACCCACCATGACGACATTGTGACGCGCTGCGGTGAGCCGACCAACGAATGCCAGCTTGTCCTCGGGCAACAGTTCAGCCCCAATTTCATCCACGCCCAGTTTTCTTCCGATGTCCTCAGCCACCGCTCTGGAGTCTCCCGTGAGAAGAACTGTTTTCAATCCCATCGATCTGAGATCTGCTATCGCCTTCGTTGCTTCCGGCCGAAGCATGTCGGCAACGGCCAGAGTTCCGAGGAACTTGCCTTCTCGCGCTACGAAAACCTCTGAATCCGTTTGCGAGATTGCGCTGACCGGAAGTGCAATTCGATGTCCTTCAAGAAACAGACGATTGCCAACGATGATTTCAACCCCGCGGCGAGTCGCAACGACTCCTTTTCCGGGCGTATAGTCGAATCTTTCCGGTTCTTCGCTGGCGATTCCCAGGTTCGACGCCTTCTTGAGAATCGCTTTTGCCACGGGATGCTCGGACCGCGATTCCGCGGTCACCGCTGCTTCTAATAAGGAAGCGTCCGAAATCCCTTCGGCCGGACGAACATCATTCACCTCAGGGGTGCCATAGGTAAGAGTTCCCGTCTTGTCGAGAAGGATCGTATCGATGGTTGCAAGCGATTCCAGGTAGAGGCCACCCTTGATGATCGAACCGAGTTGCGCGGAGCGCCCAATCCCTGCAAGGATTGCTAATGGTGTTCCGGCAGCAATACCGCACGCACCAGTAACTATGACGACAGAAATGGTCGAGCGCACATTGTGGGTGATCAAGAACGTGAGAGCAGCGGCTCCAAGCGCGAAGTAAACCAAATAACCCGCGAGGCGGTCTGCAATTCCTTGAATGGGAGCACGCGACTTTTCCGCCCGTTCGACCGCATCAATGATCTTGCCGAATGTGGTGTCACGCCCGAGACGGTCCACGCGGATTTCGAGCGCACCGGACTGATTCATCGTTCCGGCATAGATTGATGTTCCGGGAACCTTCTCCGCAGGCATCGATTCGCCTGTGATTGTTGCCTGATCGACAAAGGAATGGCCCCCGGTAACAACGCCATCCACTGGCATTCGCGTCCCAGGCTTCACGAGAACGATTTCGCCAACAACAATTTCGTCGGTCTCAACGTCTTGCCAGGACTCGTTCCTGCGGACTGTGGCGGTCGTTGGTAGCAGACCGACCAAATGACGAATTGCCGTGCGGCCGCGCCCAACCGTCAGGCCTTCGAGAATCTCGGCAACGAGAACGAATAGCGTAATGACGAGAGCGGTAAAGATTTCGCGGATCGCCAACGCCGCCACGATGGCGATGGCCATGGAAAGCTCCATCGTCATGCGGCGCTGCCTGATGTTCTCGTAAGCTTCGTGAAAAATCGGGAAACCACCGACAATCGTACAAACTACACCGACACCGGTTATGAAAGGATTGCGGGTGCCGCCGAGGAACCAAATGGCGCCTGCCGCAGCGGCCACAAACAGGACGCGGTTGATGTCTCGCCAATTCAGCGCGTTTTCGTGCTCGTGGCTGTCCTCATGTTCAGCGCGCTCGGACGATGGGACCTTTTTGACTTCGTTCGCACTCCCCGCATCTTCAGCTTGTTTCAATTGAGTTTCAGCCATGATGAAATCACCATTTCCACGGACTTCTGAAAGTTCCTTCGACTACTTTAGATAGCTCCGCACCACATCGATGAGTTCTTCGGCCGCCTCAATTTGGGGCCCGTTCTTGCCAGACTTTGGGTCGAGGACGTGGAATCGGATGTGACCCTCGAGCACTTCTGCCATCAGGCCGTTTAGGGCACCGCGACAAGCCGCCATGAGCTGAAGTACGCTGGAACACTCCTGTTCGCCGTCGAGCGCGCGCTCGATAGCTTCCACCTGTCCCCGAATTCGCCTAACGCGGCCTACGAGCTTCGCTTTGTTCTTCGTTGTGTGCGCCATTCGCCTCCGTCCTTTTCCACGATAATATACCCTAGTACAGTATATTGCAAACGGCAAGCGCTTTGAATTTGTTGGCGCATGCTCGACTCTTCCGGCACTAATGGTCGATGCTACTGATTGCGGTATTTTCCTTTTCCGCCGTTCATTTTCTTGGGCACTGCTTCGGGCTAATTCCTGCACCCGGCAGCTTCGCGTCCTCTGCTTTCCCTGTTCCGCGCTCAACACCATCGGGTTCCCTCCCCTAAAGCAGCCGCTCGCTTTGGGAGCAGAAGCCTCTCGCTTTTGAGTGCCCCAAGAAAATGGGGCAAAAAAGGAGATTCAAAAAATGTCTTAACTATATGTTAAGTCGAATAGCTTCTAGGTGAGGTTTACCCGCCGATGTTTCCGACATTAGAGCATGGTTCGTCTTGCGCCGGCCATTCCCGTAGCGAAGACCCAACGATTCCGTAACGAGCAACGGGTGGCGAGGGAAATAGGTAGGTTAGGGGCAGGATAACGCGTTTTTAGGCGTGGAGGCCGAGAGCCAGGAGATTCGCACTGCGTTTTGAGAGGAGAAAAAGGGCGGCAGCGCCGCGCGAACAGCCACGGGCAGAAGGACCTCCTTGCAGGTCCCCAGGATGAGCAGAGGTTCTGGAGGAAACGCGAAATAATCTCAGGGCGACATGCCGACGGGAGTCAGTTCGCTATAAAGCTCGGCGGCGAT
>JBARBE010000030.1:0-16660 GCA_049792735.1 Candidatus Acidiferrum sp. | reverse complement strand
CATCCAATTCAATGAGTTGTTTGGTCTGCCGGTTGGTGGCGGAAAAATCAATCTGCGCGGTGCCCGTGTTGCTCCGTGTTTTCATCTCAGCAAGTTCGCCGATCATCTTGTGAGCTTTATCGATGCGTGCCTTGGCTTTCGTTGCGCGCGCCTTGGGGCCGCGCCGCAGCCATTCGATCTCCGTATGCACGCGATTCTCGAGCGCTTCCTGCCGGTTCCGTTGCGCGTGGAGATGCTCTTCTTTAGCCTCCAGGAAGGAACTGTAGTTTCCCCGCACACGCAGCGCCCCGTCCTCGTACGCGCGGTCGATTTCGACCATTTCATTGGTGACGTTTTCAAGGAAATAGCGGTCATGGCTCACCACCACGCTCGCGAAGTTCGCCCTCCCCAGGAGCGATTCGAGCCATTCGATTCCGGCGAGGTCCAAATGATTGGTCGGCTCATCCAGCAACAGAATGTCCGGGTTCTGCACCAGCGCTTCAGCGATGGCCAGCCGCTTCTTCCACCCGCCTGATAACGCCGCCGCCGGAATCTGCAGTTCTTCAAATCCTGCCCGCCCCAGCGTCTCCGCAAAGCGCGCCGCCCTTTCGGATTGAGGCACGGACGCCCGCTCCAGTGCGTTCTCAATGACCGCTCTGACCGTAACGCCGGGCTCAAATTCCGAGATTTGCTTGACGTAACTTAGCCGCGTCCCTTTGCGAACCGCGACGTCGCCGCTATCCGGTTTCGTTTTTCCGCAAAGCATCTCCAACAACGTTGATTTGCCCGATCCATTCGGACCAACCACGCCGATACGGTCTCCTGCGGAAACCGTGAACGAGATATTCTTGAAGAGTGGTGTGGCCCCGTATCTTTTCGAGAGTCCCTGGGCGCTAATAATCGGAGCCAAATTTCTCGGTCTTCTCCTGCTGTTAGTTTACCCTGAGGAGGAGACTCGGGCCCAGTTTGCGAGAGCGAGATCGGTACAGAGCTTGGTTTCTTCAAGGCACAAATTTGATGCTCTCATCCTCGGCGCCGGTGCCGCGGGACTTCTCGGCGCGCTCGAAGCCGGCAAACGCGGGCGCCGCGTGGCCATCCTCGAACGTGCGGATCGCATTGGCAAGAAAATCCTCATTTCCGGCGGCGGCCGTTGTAATTTCACAAACCTCCATTGCCGCCCCGAGAATTTCCTCAGCGCCAACCCGCACTTCGCGAAGTCCGCGCTCGCCCGCTACACCCCGTCCGATTTCATCGCCCTAATCGAAAAGCATCGCATCCCTTATCACGAGAAGACCCTCGGCCAACTCTTCTGCGATCGAAGCGCGCAAGACATCATAAACATGCTGGAAGCCGAATGCCGCGAAGCTGGTGTCGAAGTTTTTCTGGACACCAACATCGAGGAAGTTCAGCACGACACGGAATTTGTTGTCCGTGCCGGCGCTGTCGAGTTTCGCGCCCCTGTGCTCGTCGTCGCGACGGGCGGCCTGTCCATTCCCAAAATCGGCGCCACATCTCTCGGCTACGACTTGGCTCGCCAGTTCGGTCTGAACATCGTGCCGCCGAGGCCCGCGCTGGTCCCGTTCGTGTTCGGCAAAAAAGAGCAGGGCCAATATAGAGATCTTGCCGGGGTTTCCGCGTCCGTCTCCGTCTCAACGGATCATCAGTCGTTCCAGGAAAAAATGCTTTTCACTCACCGCGGCCTGAGCGGCCCTGCCATTCTCCAAATTTCCTCTTATTGGAGAGAAGGCCAGCCGCTGTGCATCGATCTCGCTCCTCATCGCGATGTGACCTCATCCGTCCGCGAAGCCAAGACACGAAACCTCGCCGCTGCTCGCACGGCGTTCCTGGGGGTTTTGCCAAAACGTCTTGCCGAGCGCTGGCTCGAACTACATGAACCGCGATCCTGGACGAATCAAGACCTGGAAAAACTCGAGCATCAAATTCACGAATGGAGTGTCGTGCCCGCCGGCACCGAAGGCTACGAAAAAGCCGAAGTCACGGCCGGTGGTGTCGACACCGACGAACTCTCCAGCAAGACCATGGAATCCCGCAAGGTTCGGGGACTATTTTTCATCGGTGAAGTGGTGGACGTTACCGGCCAATTAGGCGGCTTCAATTTTCAATGGGCTTGGGCCTCGGGCGCCGCGGCGGGGCGCGCATTGTAATCTCACGAAAACTTCTTTGGCGCAATCACGCTGACAGTCGAGCCCTTGGATACCGCCGCAGCTCTCTAACCAAATAGACGACTACCATAATATTAATCAGCAGCGCGACGCCCTTGGCGGCCGTAGCATGCCGAATGATTTCGTAAATCTCCAGCGGAAGAAACGAAGCCGTTGTGATGATCGTAAAATATTCCGCCCAACGCTTACTGAGGGCCAGCCCAGTCCCCTCCGTTAAAAAAATCGCGGAATAGATAAACGTGCCGACGCTCAGTTCCTTCAACTTTCGGTCATCCACCATCGGCAATTTCGCAAGCAGCCAGTGTAGGTATCGATTGTGCGGATCGACGCGAAACGCATTGATCCAGTGGTCCGCGACAGCCGCCACGTCTTTGTGAAGCAATCTCAGCGTACCGATGCCAACGGCAAGCAACACCACACCCTTCAAAAGTTTGAAGGCCGCGATCAGCACAAGTCCACGCGAATGCGTTTGCGATTGTATTTTGGCGCTGGGCATTTGGCAGACTGAGCTCTATTGGATTGTACATGGCTCAGTCAAGGCGCCACTCCCATTGTAGAAATTCAGCTTCCAAATGCGAAGCGCGGCGCCTTGTGTCGTCTGTCTTTTCTTGAAACTACCGGTCGGGCACGACTCGCTTGCTCAGACTATTCGCCGCGGGATCCTGTATCGTCACGCCCACATTGAAAAATCTGTTTGCAGCGAACTGATTGCCAGTCGAGCCCGCAGCTTCGAGTATGCCAACCGGCGCTTCGGAGATGGAATTGCCCGCGACGGAATTGTTGTTTCCCTGTACATAGATGTCCGCTTCGCCGCCATTGAAGACTTGGTTCTCCGAGACCTGGTTGCGGTTGCCCTGTATCCGAATATTTTCGAAAACGCTCGCGGAAAATGCCTTGTTCCCGCGCACCTCCGCGCCATTGCCATCCACGAATATTCCGACCTGGCTGACCCCTGCCGTATTATCCGTGACGTGCACATGGTCCGATTCTGTCACCAAAATGTCCGTCGCCACCGTTTCGCAGGTCGCTACAGCCGTACAGGGCGACCAAACATTATTCGTCACTGTATTTTCGCGAATAGCTCCGCCCGCCGAAAAACCGATCTGGATGCCGTTTTGCGCGGCGCCGGCTGTCGGCCCAATGCCGGTGACCACATTGTCGTGGATCTTCGCATTTGTTCCGGATTCATTCGCTGTGATGCCGTTCTTCTGATAATCGTGGATGGAACAGTCTGCAATCTCCACGTCCGACGTTTGCCCTCCGCCGCTCTCCACAAAAACGCCCGTTCCGCTTTGGCACCCGTTTAGCGAAGCCGCAAGCTTAAAGTTCCGGACCGCGGCATGTCGGACGCTCCCTGAAGAATTCTGGAAGTACACTCCGATCAATCGAGGCGCGCACTCCGTGATTCCGTTGTTGATTCCGTCGACGGTCAAGCCCGAGATCGTTACATTCGTCGCACCGCTCACCAGCACCGCGGCCGCAATCGCGTCTCCCGTGGCCAGACTCATCGTGTTCTGTGGAATCGAAGCGGGCACCAAGAATGCGCCGGAATAGGCCTCGATGTCCAGGGATTTACTGATCAAAAGCTGCTCCGCATAGATGCCGTTGCAAACAACGATTTCGTCGCCCGGCGCGGCGGTGTTAATCGCATCTTGGATTGACGTGAACTTGGCCGTCGGACACACCGCGGGATTATTGCTCACCACCAATGTGCTAACGGGCGCCGCGAACGTCTGTTGCCCAGTGAAAACTAGGAATACTGTGAACAAACTGCTGCGAAGAATGATCGAGGCACGGAGTTTCATTGTTCCCCCTTGTCGTCATTAATCAACGTCTTCGGGGCGGAGCTGGGACCACCCAAGTTTGCAAAATGGGGCGCCGAATCAGCGGTAAATCTCACCAGGCGGCGAGAAACTAGCTCAGGACCGGACCCCACGAGGGCAACTTCCCCCTGAAGCCATTTTACACCACCGGCATTCGGCCGCCCTCACGCGGCGCAAGTATGTAGTTACGGATAAGAACCATCGCGGCCGCCACCAAGGGGACGATTACTTGTGCGCCGGCAACAAATCCCATATCGCCGGGTCTTCCGTCCCCAGCACCCACGAGCAAAATCCCTGCAGCCCTCGCTCCTTCACCAGCTTATAGCGTTCGTCAAAAGTGCGCGCATCAGTAAAGAAAATCCACTCGCGCATGTCCGCACGGTAAAAATAAAACCACGCCGTCCGGTCCGTGGGATCCCATTCGATGCGTCCGCCGTAAGCCTTGGCAAGGTCTAGCGCATCGTCGGTGCCTATATAATCCGCGGAAGGATTCGGTTTGTAGCCGGAGTTGTCATCCGATTTGGTGGGTGTTCCCGCAAACCAGTGATAACCGTAGAGCGGAATTCCCAGCGAAAGTTTTTGCGCTGGCACAAATTTTAGCGCGTAGTCGAGATTGCCCGTCGTCCACGCCCACCCCGCCACTGGTCCCGGCGCCGTCCATCGCGTGTGCTGGTCATACGTCATCAAACAAATCAAATCCACCGATTGCGCCAGTGCCTTGAGGTCATAAGCCCCGCGCCAGTTTTCATAAATCCACGCGGAAAATCCCCCCTCGCCCGGCTGTCCTGGAGCATTGGGTACCGTCGCAATCGTGAGCTGTAATCCTTCCTTGTGAAATGCGCCCGCCGCCTCCTGAACTAAATCCGAAAGCGCATCGCGGTCCGTCCAATGCACGTCTTCAAAATCAAATTGAAATCCCGTGTACCCATTTTCTTTGCAGTCGCGAATGAGCTGAGCGATCATGTTGTCCCGCGCCACCGGATTCTTCAACAGCTTGTGAAACTCTTCCTGCGCAAAATCGCCGTTGGCCACGATAGGCATCACGGGAACATGGTGCTGCCGCGCCGTTTCCAGCACCAGCGGATTCGCCCCGCCAGAAACAAGCCCATCCGCGTCCACGCTGTACCACGCCGGAACCAAAATATCGATCTTGTCCGCGTGCGCCAGGAAGGATCGAACTGATTTGGGATCCCGCGTCATGTAAAAGAGAGATTTCGGCTGTTGTGCCCGGCCAACCGGGGCAGCAAAAGTAAATGCGAAGGTCAAAGCAACAAGAGCAAATGTGCGATTCTTCATTCGCGCAGTTTAGCTGTGCATCGCCCTCAATTTCAACGTAAAGAACAGGGCTGGGCCAATCTGCAGTCTTTGCCGTTCATGTGAGCCCTGGTGTGCCCGCAAATTCCTTCTTAAGGCCCTCGAGGTCGCTCCATTTGACGTCGACCACATCCATCAAAGCGCTGAAACCCAGCAGCGGTCCACAGAGAGCGGTCAGCGGCAGGATTTGTCCGCCCGCGCCGTTCGACAATAAGTAAAGGTAGCTCGACAGGATATGCTCGCAGTAAGGGTTGGGTTGCACCAAAAATTTCGGCGGCAACAAGGTGAACGGCTTCAGCGCGAACTCTCCCATAACGTGTTCGTACGGTGGTAGCGGCAGTCGCGGTACAAGATCCAGTTCATTGGCGATGCGGAACGTATCTTCCACCAACTGGTTATACTTGGCCGCGAAATCTGCGTCGCCCGTTCTCGGACTAGCGTATGTGTAACAAGTCACATTGTGGTACGGCGGCGAAGAATTCACTGCGATATCCAGCGTCGCAAGGGCGGCCAGAGCACCTCCCAAACTGTGCCCGCAGATGGTCACAGTCTCCACCGCTTGTTTCCACGGAAGGCCCGGCAGCGATTCCACTAGGCTCGGAGAGCCGGCCGCAGTTCCTATGGCCACGGATTCGTACATGTCCGTGAATCCATCCTCTGTTTGTCCGGCGCTCGCCAGAAACGGGCACGGTTTGGTCCCGAAGTTCGCGTCCAACACCCACTCCTTGATTCCCTCCGTCCCACGAAACGCAATGACCGCCTCACCGGTTCCTTGCGCCTGCAAAATCAGACCGATGGAAACTTGGCTTTTGGCGCGATTCGGATTCTTATCCGTGAAAAGATCGTTCGCGTAGATCGTAGTGATGATGTCGAACTGCGTCTGGGCAGCCCCCAGGCCCGCTGGAATGACTTGGCCCTCTCGGTTCGTAAGATCGCCCGGCTTAGGACGATAAGCTTCGTTCACCACTTGCGCATAAAGGATGGCATTGTTCAGGTCCATAAATGTTTTCCTTAGTGGAGTGCCGCCTCGCTGACTCTTTCGCAACGTTGGAACTTCGCATAAATCCGCCAACTGCCAAGGAAACCTCAGGGGTACGTAACTGTGCGGGAAATCTTAGGCATCAATACAGGGGAAGTCAACGGCTTAGGTTGGCTCTCAAAAGAATCGTTCACGCAGCTTCCCATACTCTTCAGCCTGCGGTACGGCCGCGATTTGCCCAACGCTCCACCGCGAATTGCGATTCATGGTTAGCGCCACTTCTTCAGCTTCGGCCAGACCTTCTCCAAGGAACCAAACTTCGCGCCCCTGCATATATAGACCGAAATCTCGCGCTCCAAGGCATACGGATTGTCCGCGGATGTTCCCACGTATTCCACCCTGTCGAACAACTGCTCAAGTCGTTCCCGCGAATCTCCCAGAACGATCAAACAATTCCCAGAGTAACCTCGCGGGCCCCAAAGCCAATAGGTCTGATGTCCGCTCAAAGCGGGAGGTAATCCATAATCGGGCCCAAAAAAATCAATCGCGCCCGCCTGTCCGTAATCCTGCGCAAAGATCCCGCACCCCGGCCGGTCCGTGGGCCGAATCTGAAAATAAGCCTTGGCGGTCTCTGCCACGATTTCTTCCCACCCAAATTGATCCGCATACCACTGCGGCAGCACGGCCCGCTCGTGGCTATGCTCCATCACGGGCAGTTTCATCGGCAGATACTTCGTGTAGGCGATGAATTTGTCCGGCGACAGAATCGGCACAGTTATCGGCGCAAGATGTGCGCCCGAAGCGATCAGCACAACGACGATGACAGGCTTCAGCCAGCCCAGCCGGTTGTGGCCAGTTTTGAGACCTTCCGCTCCGGCAGTCTCGATTGTCTTGTCGTTGATCGCGGATTCGATCACCACTGCTCCGGCCGCCAGCAACATCGGGTATATGGGCGAGAGATAGTAATTCTTGCCGTGCAGAACAAAAAACGCCGTGAAGCAAACTAGATAGCACCATCCGAGCACCCGGTAAGGCTTCAAACGCGCCGCGACGAAGAACGCAATCAATCCAGTAATCCAAATCGGAGCCGTAATCGGATCGATCAGCACCGTCTGCTGAAAGAAGAACTGCGGCAGCGGAAGTACGACATCGCGCCCATCGGCGCGGATGTTGCGCATCAACTCGACGAAGGGCCAGTGATAATGAATGTTCCAAAGCAGGTTGGGCAAGAAAATCAAAAACGCCGCGAAGCCCCCCAGCCAAATCCACGGATTCAGAAAGACTCGCCGTTGCGCGGTCAGCAAAAGGCCAATGACCATCCCGAACCCGAACAGAGCGATCGAATATTTCTCCTCCAGCCCGATCCCCGCGACGACTCCAAACCAAAGCCAATACCGGGGATCGCTTCGCTTGATGGCAAGAATCGCAAAGTACGCGCAGCCCATCCACAAATTGGGTTCGAGGCAGTTAGTCCCGAGAAGGCTCCCGTTAGAGAGATACTGAGGCGCGATCACAACCGTGATAGCGCTCAGCAGCAGCGCGAAGCGCCGTCCCCCAAATTCACGCGCCAGGACCGCGGTTTGCACTACCAAAAGGGAACTAGCAAGCGCCGGGATAAATCGAATGCTGCGCAGCGAATCTCCCGCAATAGCCCGCCAGAAGTGAATCAGGAAGGGAATCAGCGGCGGTTGATCGACATAGCCCCAGGCCAGGTGATTCCCGCACGCCATGTAGTCGAACTCGTCGCGAAAATATCCATATCGATTGTTGAAATAAAAATGAAACGCCAGCTTTGCCACGGCTACGACAACAACAACCAACATGCCATTCGCAAAAAATGAGTGTTTTTCAGAGGAAGACCCGGATTCTCGAAGAGAAGTCCCCGTCATTTGCGCCTTGCTAGAGGCATCTCGCTCACCAGGATGGCTCCTCTCTCCCACGTCCGCGGGACAGATTATGCCTCATACCCGTCAGCTATCCAAAGAGCAGAAAACAGATTTGCGGAAAGTGAAAAAGAGGGAATTGTCGCGTTGTAGAGGCGCGCAGGCTCGTCAACTCCACCAATGCGGCCCAAAGCCAATCCTGCTAAGACCGGCGGTGACGATTCATCGAAGAAATCGAGCTGGCAATAGTGAGTGAAACCAACGCGACCATCGCAAATGTGAGAATCACTACAACCATGGGAGCCCCCCTTCTGGAACGAGTCCTGGAAGCGCAAGGGGGCTTCCAAACTCAACCTCTCTCCTTTCAGTTAGATGCGCTGGGGGCCGGCAAGAGTCTGCCGCCAGAAGAGGACAACTGTCGCTCAGAAAGGACATTTTGCCGGTAATAGTACCGGCCCTTTATACCGCTAAGAACCGTTTGAGCTCGGCTCCAGCACTCCCAGCGTCATACCAACCAAAGCCCCTTCTTCCGCTTATCCTTTGCTCAGCCGAATCGACCCGTCTCCCGTATGGATCGTCAACGACTGTCCTCCACCGTTCATCTTCCCGTGCAGCTGCGAATTGCTGAACGTTCCCTCCACCGTAACCGGCAAACCCACGCTGATGTGCCCGTCCCCTGTGCTGGCATCAATGTTGGCCTGGATATCCCCCGGCAGAGCCAGGTCCACGCTTCCATCGCCGGTCTTGATGCTCCAACCCGAAGCAATCTTTGACCCCGGCATCACGCGCGTGTCCACGCTGCCATCGCCGCTCCTTATATTGAGCCCATCGAAACGACCCGCCACCCTCACATGCCCGTCCCCGCTATCCGCGTCCAGCGTGCCGTCCAACTCCCGCGCCTCAATCGACCCATCCCCCGTGTGCAAGCGGATGTTGCCCTTCAACGTGTCCACGGTAATGCTGCCATCGTTTGTGTGCAGGTCAATCGTGCCCGTCAGCGTATTCGCCCGAACCGACCCATCGCCCGTATAGACACTCACCTTCCCGTGGATGGAGTTCGCCTCCACCGACCCGTCGCCCGTATGCGCATCCAAATCGGCTTCCTGCGGCATGAGCACGTCGATGTGCAGTCGGCGCCCATGCCCGCCCCAGGAAAATCCCCAATGGCTGGTTGTGCGCGCAATCAGTTCGACCGTGTCTCCCTCCTGCCTCGATTCGATGTGCAGGTTGCTGTTCAGCTCATAACCCTCATATTCGACATGGAATTGCACGGTCTTGGAGTCGCCCGTGGTCACACGCACGCTGCCATCATTGGTATCGACGTGCACATTGGCGCGCCCCGAAACGGTGTAGTTCTTGCTCCACTCCTCAGCGCCAGCGCGCGGCGCGAATGCCACCGCAGCCAGCAGGCCAGCGCAGGCAATCCCCAAGCGAAGAGCGGCAGTCCGGTTTTGAAGCAGTCTCATGGCTCAAAGCCTCCGTATACTCACGTTCCAAGCGTGCTCATGGCGTTCCAACACTATGTACGACTCCTAGGGTCAAAATGTTCCCTGAGACTCATCAGCGGCCAAGCCGGTGCTTCCTACTCGGATGGACGACGCCCAAGGCCCAATCGTTTGATGGGGTCTCACTCCACCTTCGCGCAAGGAATTTAACTCGCCCGTTTGCTGCGAGCCGACAAAGCTTGAGCAAGCCGCTCACTCGCTGTTAAACTCAGGTACCATAGAGCAATGAACCTGCGCACAAAGCAGAAAAGAGCCGCCGAAGAAATTGCGGAGATCATGTACGCCTCTCTTCAGAAGTTCCCCGAAGAAGAGCAGGACAGGCGAGTGAAGGATATTCAAACCATTGGCGCTAACGCCGGCAGGAAGCAGAGCGGTAAATCTCCCAAGCTCTCTTCCACTCGGGTGAGCCGTCCTTCACGTCGGCGCGCCGCAGCTCCGCGCTGAACGCCCTCTCGTCCCTGGTCTGGATGGCATTCATCGCGGCTTTGACTATCGCCCTCTTTCTCTGGACTTCCTTGGTTACACTCGGCCCCCGGCCGCTCGCCACCCGCGTTTGCTCACGCATCACCTCGCTAATTTCGGGGTCGATCTCGGCAGCTTTTTCTTCAGGTTTGTCGGGCTTTTTCTCCATGGGCGCGGCGAGAAATCGCAGCTATCTCTTTGCGGAGCGGGCGGCGTGCTTCTTGTGAGCTACGCCGGGTTTCGCGCGCAACGCCTCCAAGAACTGCTCCGTTGGCAAAGTATTGATGACGTCATGCTTTTCAAGCCACCCGCGCCGCGCCATCGTTACCCCATAGCGAATCAACGACAGATTCGCGGCGTTATGCGAGTCCGTTGAGATCACCACTTTTACCCCGCGCTCCTTGCACATCCGCAAATACACGTCCTTCAAATCCAGCCGGTCCGGATACGAGTTGCACTCCATCGCCACGCCATGCTTCGCGCAGGCCGCTAAAATCTTCTCCATGTCGTAGTCGATCGGATCCCGCCGCAGAAGCAGCCGGCCCGTGGGATGGGCAATGATCTGCGTGTAGGGATTCTCGATCGCCGCCAGCATCCGTTCCGTCATCGCGGCTCGCTCCAAATTGAAGTACGAGTGGATCGAGCACACCACCACATCTAACTCCGCAAGCAGCTCGTCCGAATAATCCAGCGACCCATCCTTCATAATATCGACCTCAGCTCCAGCCAAAACGCGAATCCCCAGCCCTTTGTCGCTCGCCTTATGAATCGCCTTGATATGCGCCGCCATGCGCTTCTCATCCAGCCCATTCGCTACCGTAACCGCCTTCGAGTGGTCCGTTATCGCAATGTACTGGTGCCCCAGCTTCCGCGCGGCCTCTGCCATCTCCTCGATCGAGTTCTTCCCATCGCTCGCCGTCGTGTGCATCTGCAAGTCGCCCTTCACATCTTTCAATTCAATCAAGTGGGGCAGCTTGTGCGCTTCCGCGGCGGCGATTTCGCCCGTGTTTTCGCGTAGCTCCGGTGGGATGTAGTCCAGCTTTAGCTTCGCGTAAATCTCTTCTTCGGTCCTCCGCGCAACCGGTTTTTCCCCCTTCAATGTCGCCAGAGCATACTCGTTCAGCGTCAATCCCATGTCGTTCGCGCGCCCTCGCAGCGCCACGTTGTGTTCCTTCGATCCCGTAAAATAAAGCAGAGCCGCCCCAAAGCTCTCTTTTTCCAGCAGCCGCACGTCTACCTGTAAGCCGTTCTCCAGCGTGAAGCTGACCTTGTTTTCTCCATGCGCCAATGTCTGGTCAATCCCCGGATATTCGAGAATGTGCTTCGCCAGCGCGTCCACGTGCTTTTGCGATGTATGCCCCGCGCCCAGCGTCAGCAACAAATCCAAATCTCCCACCGTCTCCTTGCCTCGCCGCAGCGACCCCGCCGGAGTCACGCTCTCCACGGCCTTTCCCGCCTTCATGATGTGCGCAATAATCGCCGTAGCCGCCTCTTCCGCCGTATTGATGTGGAATCTCCCTGTCGACTTCTTGAACACTTCGATGGCTTTCAAAATGTTCTGCTCACTCTTTTCGCCAAACCCCGGAAGATCCCGCAGCTTTCCTTCCCTCGCGACCTTCTCCACGTCCGCGACTGTCCCCGCCTTGAAGTTCGACCACAGAAACGCCACCTTCTTCGGCCCCAGCGATTGCAGTTGCAGCAAATCCAAAATCGTAGCCGGATATTTCTTCAGAAGCTTTTTGCGAAGTGTGTAGTCGCCGGTCTTCACAATCTCCTGAAGGTGTTCCACCATCCGTTCGCCAATCCCCGGCAACTCTTCCAGCTTCTCCGGCTGCGCCACAAGCTGCTCGATCGATTCCGGCAACCCATCGATCAATTCTGCCGCCTTCTCATAGCTCCGGTAGCGCCCAATGATCGCCCCATCAATTTCCAAAAGCTGTGCCGTCTCGCGCAAAATCCGTGCAATCTGTTTGTTGTCCATGCCAGGGATTATAAAGCCAGAGCCCCGCAAAAAACACGCGGTCACTGGGGTTGAGAGTCCAACTATAAGGCTCAGTGGATCTAATTCAGTTGTAGGAATTTACCGCACCTAGCGATTTTCAGTAACTGCGCGTCGCCCATCAATCACGGTCAGTTTGTCCTGTCCCATGCTGGAAACGTAGGCTTTATTCATGATCGGGTCCACCACGACCGCATACGGATTATTTCCGGTTGGCACGGTTGCGACGGCTAAGTTGCTCGCGCCATCGATTATCGTAACGCTGTCGCCATGAGTGTTGCCCACGTAGATTGTATGCGTTGTCGAGTTCACCGCGATGGCTTGGGGACGCGAGCCAACATTTACAGTTGCAATCACGGCATTGTTTGCCCCATCGATCACGCTTACGCTGTCGCTTCCAGAGTTCACCGCGTAAACTCGATTCGCCACGGAGTCTACGGCGACCGCGCACGGAGTTTTCCCCACGTCCACATGGGTAAGCGTGTTCTGCTTACCGTCGATCACGGTTAGCTGATTGGAGCCGGCGTTCGCAAGATAGACCTTGTTCGTCGCGGAATTCACGGCAACAGCCCAAATATGCACGCCAGCGGCAATCGATGTGGTCTCGTTGGTCGCTCCATCCAGCACGGTAACGTTTTGGCTTTCATAATTCGTCAAATATAGCTTGTTCGTTACCGGATTTACCGCGATGGCGTCTGCCTGGATTCCCGCTCTTAGATTGCTGGTGGAATTCGTCGCGCCGTCGATCACCGTCATGGTGTTGCTGAAGGTTTTCGAGACGTAAATCTTATTGGTGATTGGATTGGCGGCAATTACGTAGGGAAGTGCTCCAACATTTACCGTTGCCGTCGCCGCATCAGTCGCGCCGTCTATCACTGACACCGTGCCGCTCCCCGTATTCGCCACATAAATTTTGTTGGTTGCCGAATTCACGGCGATGGCGATTGGCCTGGAACCAACATCGACAGTGACGCTCGCCTTGCTCAATCCATTCAGTATTGTCACGGTGTTGCTGTCTGTATTCACCGCGTAGACTTTGCGGGTTTTCGGGTTCACGACTACGGCGTGTGGATTGATTAGCCTGCCCACCGCGACAGAACCAGCTGGCGGCTTTGCTCCCGAGCCGAGCCAAAGCACCGCATTTTCGATCAATTTGTTTTGAACTGGACTCGTAAAAATCTTGTCCCCGTGCCCCACGTTCATGTACACCATTTTGTATCGCGTGTTTGTCCAAACGACCGGCACGTCCCCGCTTTGCAGAATGTCCTTAAATCCGATCGGATAATTGGAAGGATCCAAGGTGGCTAGCACCTTCACATCTTTGTTTAAACGCGGACTTGGTTTCCAGATGTACCACTCATTGTCCGGCGCCTCGAAACTCGCTGGAAGTCCCATGGCCACGGGGTGCGAACGATCGTCGATGTCCAGTTTCGCGGGCAATGGTGGCCAGCTGTTTGTTTGAAACACGCCGCCACCCAAAAAGTCCACGAACCACGGCCAGTTTGTATCTTTGTCGTTGTACCCGGAGATATGAAATCCTAGCCAGGCGCCGCCATTTTCCATATAGGTTTGGAAGGCGCGTCGTTGCCCCTCACTTGTGGGCTTGTCATCCAACCAGAGAACGACTTGGAATCTTGCGAGGTTGGTTGCATTCAAATCGTCCCAATTGCTAGTGCAATCGAACGTGAAATTGTCTTTCGCCGCGATGCTGGGGAAGAACTTTAGTGCGTCCTCAGCGAACAGCACGTGGTCCGGCTCTACGTGAGCGGAGTAAAACGCCAGAACCTTAAAGTGTGTTTGCTGGCTGAACGCGGCGGCCGAAAGGATCATCGCCGCCGCCGATATCATGAGCGCTAGTAAGCATTGTTTCATCGGGACGCCGCCACGCTGCTGTTGATTGCGACGAAAGCCAATGGAACTGGTGTGGACCGCACGCGCTGATGCGGGAGGCTAGACTGGTCCGTGAACGACAATGACATTTTCCATCCTTGAATTTCTGCTCTCGTTCGATAATCAAGAAAGATTTGGGCGTGGAACCGCCAGAATCCTATGACTCGGAATCTAGAATTGCAAATTCTCACTGTAGGATAGACTCTGTTCCGGGAAGTGATCGACGGGTGGATCGTCTTTCGAGCAGCGTCGGCTCAACTTATCTTCTGGAGGCCAGGGTGCGCTTTGCAGTCGTCGCGATAGTGTTCCTGATATTCCTCACGACTGCCATCCTTCCCGTTGCGAAATCGCAAACGACGGGGCCCGCTTCTGCATCAAGCGCGCCAGAGAAAGTCATCATCGACACCGACATCGGCGATGACATCGACGACGCCTTCGCCGTTGCCCTAGCTCTCAAAAGCCCCGAGCTCCAAATCCTCGGCATCTCCACCACCTTCGGCGATACCGAAGCCCGCGCCAAAATCCTCGACCGCATCCTCGGCGAAACCGGCCGCTCGGATATCCCCGTCCTCGCCGGCACTCCCACGCACACCACCAATCCCATGTCCCAACGCCGCTACGGCGAAGTCGGCCATTTCGCTAAATCCTCTCATGCAAATTCCGTCGACTTCATCCTCGACCAAATCCGCCGCTATCCCGGCCAAATCACTCTAATCGCCATCGGCCCCCTGATGAACGTCGGCGCACTCATCGACAAAGACGCGCAAACCTTCCTCAAGCTCAAGCGCGTGGTCATGATGGGCGGCTCGATCGAACGCGGCTACGGCGATCCTTGGTCTCCCAGCCACGGCCCCGACGCCGAATGGAACATCATCAACGACATCCCCGCCGCGAAAAAACTCTTCCTCTCCGGCGTCCCTCTTTACGTGATGCCACTCGATTCCACCCAATTAAAATTCGACGAAGTCAAACGCGCCTTTCTCTTCAAGCAGGGAACTCCCCTCACCGACGCCCTCACTCTCCTCTATCACGAATGGGGCCAGCCAACGCCCACTCTCTTCGATCCCATGACTGTCTCCTACATCCTCAATCCCCAAATTTGCCCCGTCCAGCCCATGCACATCGTCGTCGACGACAAGGGCTTCACCCGCCCCGAACCCGGCCTTCCCAACGCCCAAGTCTGCCTGCACTCCGATTCCGCCGCCTTCTTCCATCTCCTAATCCCTCGCCTCGCCGCTCCGTGACCTGCAATCCTTCAAATCCTCCGCCCTCTTCGCGCAGCGCGATCGCTTTCCGTTCCTTTACCTCCTCTACCTCATCTACTTCCTCTACCTCGTCGCTCCGCTTTTTTCTATTCTCTACCCACTTTTCACTATCCACTTCCTAACAAAAAAACCGGCAGAGGGGCGCTCTCTGCCGGCCGAATGATTCCTGGTTTAACTAAACTGGCTTTGCCACGTTCGCCGCCTGCGGACCTTTCGGTCCCTGGACAATCTCGAACTCTACCGGATCTCCTTCCTGTAAGGTGCGGTAGCCATCCCCTACGATTGCGGAATAATGAACAAAAACATCTGGACCATCTTCGCGCCCGATGAAGCCGTACCCTTTCGAGTTATTAAACCATTTCACGGTTCCTTGCACGTATCCTATCCTCCTGATGGAGACCTGGATGTTCCTCGTGGTCGGCTAAATCGGGATACCTACGGCCGCCAACGACACAAATTGCGCGGAGTGTAACAGAATAAAGTATCCAGTCAAGAGAGCAATCGTTTTCCGAGTCTCGAAAAATGCACCGTTTTCCATCTATAAAAACGATTCAATGAACCGGACGCCCATTTTTGCAACAGGCCTCGGCGTGAACTGCCCTGCAACTCCAAGTGAATGCAGGGTTTGTTGATTTCGTTTCACAGTTTGAATCATTTGTTTCTCAGGCTGGATGCCCCCTTAGGGGCTGCTCGGGAAGCAACTGGGAGATCGAAAAACTGTCGCGCGGAATCAAGACCGGACCAAAAACCGCAAATAATACAAAATACCCGCCACCGATTTGGCGTCGCGAATCTTATTCCGCCGAATCATCTGCTCAATTTCCCCGTGCGTGAAGGCCTGCGCCGTAATCCGCTCATCTTCCTCTGGCTCGGCCACCCCCGCCGTCAAATCCTCCGCCAGAAGAATGTACATGCGCTCCTCAAGAAATCCCGGGGTAGGGAAAATGTCCAGGAAGACGTGAAACCGCTTCGCGCGGTATCCAGTTTCTTCGATCAATTCGCGCGCCGCGGCCTTCCGAGGATTTTCTCCCTCATCGATCCGTCCCGCCACCAACTCCCAAAGAAACTGCCGCGTAGCGTGCCGGTACTGCCGAATCATTAGAATCCGCCCGTCCGGAAAAACGGGCAGCACCACCACCGACCCAGGATGCGTTATCAATTCGCGCGTAACACGCAGTCCACTTGGCTCGATAATCTCATCGCGCCGAATCCCGAACACGGGCCCCTTGTAAATTATCTTGCTCCGCAGGATCTTAGCGGTAGTCCGGCTGGCAGGTTTAGACGCCATAGCTTGTACGTTTTCTCCGCCGTTATCATACACTGTAGTGGCCGGTCTTTAGACCGGCATCGCAACGTAGCATCGGCCTTTAGCCCGGCA
>JBARBE010000029.1:0-4274 GCA_049792735.1 Candidatus Acidiferrum sp. | reverse complement strand
CGTCCAGGCCAAATTCGGCCGTACCGTCACCATCGGCCGCGCCGCCGTCCTCACGCAAGCTCACAACGGCCGCCTCCCATGCCACTATTGCGGCCCTTGCGAACGCGGCTGCATCACCTTCTCCTATTTCAGCAGCCCTTTCACCACCGTTCAGGACGCCATCAATTCCAAAAATTGCACGCTCATCACGAACGCCGTCGTCAGTCACGTGGACATGGACAACGCGGCCAACAAAGCCTCTGGCGTCACCTATATCGATCGCCTCACCCGCCAGGTCAAGCAAGTCCGCGCCAAATCCGTAATCCTTTGCGCACAGGCGCTCGAATCCACGCGCATTCTGCTCAACTCCTCCACGCGCGAATATCCCAATGGCCTCGCCAATTCCAGCGGCGCTCTCGGCCATTATTTGATGGACCACGTCGTTGGCGGCGGCGCCAGCGGCCATCTCATCAATCTCAACATTCTTCCCAACGCCAACGAGCCTCAGCGCCCCAACGGCATTTACGTCCCGCGCTTCCGCAACACGCCCTCGAGCAAATCGCGTTCCCCGTTCCTCCGCGGCTACGGCTATCAGGGCGGTGCCGGCGCCGATTTCAATTTCAGCGCCGAAGGCTACGGCGCCTCGCTCAAAAAATCCGTAAAAGAAGGCGTCTACATCGCCGGTCTCGGCGCGTTCGGCGAATCGCTCGCCCGCTGGGACAACGTCATCGAAATCGACCCCAACCTGAAAGACGCCTGGGGCATTCCCGCCCTTCGCATCACCATGACGCACGGCGACAACGAAGCCGCCCTCATGGAAGATGCCGCCGCCTCCGCCGCCGAAATGCTCGAAGCCGCCGGCGCAAAAAATATCCGCGAACAAGCCCGCGTCGAAATGCCCGGCATGGCCATCCACGAACTCGGCACCGCCCGCATGGGCCACGACCCCAAAAAATCCGTCCTCACCCCCTTCAATCAAACTCATGACGTAAGAAATCTCTTCGTCATGGACGGCGCCAGCTTCGTCTCCTCCGCCTGCCAGAATCCCACCCTAACCATGATGGCCGTCACCGTCCGCGCCTGCGCCAACCTAATCGACCGCTTCCATAAAAACGAAGTCTGATCGCAATACCCGTCCAAACATCGCCTCGTTCATTTCCGGTTCGCCGCCGATTGGCGCCAAGAGCTAATCGTGGCTTCCCAGATCCTCATCCCCAGCCAGTTCGGCACTTGTCCGACTTTCCAGGCACTGACGAGGCCCTATGCGCACAGTTTCAACAAAACCTACTGGCGGGTGGGACACCCTAAACTCGCCGAAACGATTTTGAATTTGCCTTTTCTTGTCGGGGGGGCCCCACCCTTTCGTTTTTGGTTTTTGAAAGGGTGGGTCTTTCTTTTTTTCTCTGCTTCGTCGTCTCATTCCATCGGATCAATCTTCACCAACACGGATTCTCCATGCGTATAAAATCCCCAACTACTCCAAGGCCACTCCCTCGGATGCCGCACCAGTTTCCTCTGCACCGGATTCGCGTGCATGTACTCCAGTTTCTCTTTCAGCTTCTTCCCGCTCCACACATTGAAATCGTAAAATCTCTTTTGCCAGAATCGCTTCAATCCTCCCAATTCGTTCGGAAATTTCAGCGACAACTGCGCCGGGGAACTCCGTCTTTTCTTTCCGCGCATGGCCCTCGAAACTCTCTGCTTCAACACCTGCACGACCTTGGAAGGAGTCCCTTTCTTCGGCTCAGTCATCAATAAATGCACGTGTTCCGGCATCAAGACATAACCTACCAGCATGAATCCATATTGTTTCCGCACTTCTCCCATCACTTTCACAAAAAGATTCCGCGCCCGAGCCGTCCCCAAGAGCGCCCTCCTTTCGTAACAGCTGAAAGTAATAAAATGCAGATCTTCTTGCCCGTAATGTCGTTTCAGATTTCTCGGCATAAGAGAAGAACAGCCCACCCTTTCTTTCAGAAAGGGTGGGGCACCCTCGTCTTATCACCCCACGGTGAATTACGAAAGTGGTATCCTCTTCTCGTGCTGGCCCGTCAAGCACAAATATCGAGAGAATCGAATGCGCCACCCGCCTATGACGCCTTAAGCCGCCGCACGCAAATGACGCGCCCAAACAGCATCACGACGAACTACAGTTACGACAATCTTTCTCGGCTTCTGAGCGTGCTGCACCAGAGCGGCTCGACCACTCTCGACGGTGCGAGTTACACCGTGGACAACGCCGGAAACCGCACCGCGAAGACAGACCAATACGCGAACGTCACCTCGAACTATACCTATGACCCGATTTACGAGCTGACGCAGGTCACACAAGCCACGAACACGACGGAGAGCTACACCTACGACGCGGTTGGCAACCGACTGTCCTCGCTGGGAGTCTCTTCGTATACCAACAATTCGTCGAACGAGCTCACCTCGACCTCAAACGCGACGTATACCTACGATTACAACGGCAACACCCAGACGAAGGTGGTTGGCTCGAACACCACGAGCTTCGCGTGGGACTACGAGAACCGCCTGAGCAGCGTCACGTTACCGGGAAGCGGCGGGACGGTTAGCTTCAAATACGATCCCTTCGGAAGAAGAATCTACAAATCTTCATCGAGCGGGACATCCGTGTTCGCCTACGACGGCGACAACCTCATCGAAGAAACCAACTCTTCCGGCACTGCCGTCGCCCGCTACGCGCAGACAACCAACGTTGACGAACCACTCGCGATGCTACGTGGCGGAGCAACGAGCTTTTATCAGTCAGATGGTCTCGGTTCGATCAGCTCGCTAACGAATGCGTCCGGTGCCGTCGCACAAACATACACGTACGATTCGTTTGGTAAAGCGACGGCGTCGTCTGGGACACTCACCAACCCATTCCAGTTTACGGCTCGCGAGTTCGATGCGGAATCAGGACTCTATTTCCTGCGGAACCGCTACTACGACCCACAATCGGGAAGGTTCCTAAACGAAGACCCGCTGGGTTTTGGTGGAGACGACGCCAATTTTTATGCCTACGTTCAAAACGGCCCAGTGGACTCGGTCGATCCTTTTGGCCTGCAACACAAACCGGGAGGTCCTTGGCATCCCGATCCATGGGTCAAATTTGCCTGCAAGTGGACAGATTCCTGTTCTGCTCTGTCGACGAAGATCGGGATCTTCAAGAGTCTAATTGCAGGCCACATCGCATTCGACGTCGCCACCAATCAGCCTGGTCGGCATAGCGATGACATCGCCACGTTTACGAATGGGCTGGCCAACTGCATCGCAATTCACAAAGCCAAATGCACCAACAAGCAGTGCCCGCCCGAGGATACTCCGGTGCCCGTGCCTGTTCCTGCTCCACAGCGCGAGCCATTCCGTGTTCCCGCGCCGACACCTCAAGCAGCAGCCAACGCCATCGTAGGGATAGGTATCGTGGTGATTATTATTATCGCTATTCTTGGGTCTCCGGCTGGAATCTGAAAAAGCGACGCGGAAAGGCCGCATGACACAAGACGAAACGAAGGTTATCAATCGAATCCAGGAGGCCATTCAAGGGCCGCAGAAGGTCCCGGCCTCCGAGGTCAAGAACTGGCTGCGACATTCGTCCTTAGATGTGCTAAGCGTCGCAACTAACCTGATCCTGGAACATTCCCGACAAATCGAGCCGCCACTGACGATGCAAGAAATCTGCGATGCTGTCCGTGATTACTATCGGAGATGCCTCCAGGAAGACCGCGAGAGTGAATTCGTTCCCTCGCTCCATGTCGCGGGGTATGAGCTCGCTCGATGGTTCAGGAATCTTTGGGATGATCCAGAGGTTCCGAGAGAATACCTAGCTGACCTGAAGACGATGCTCGCGGAGTTGTACAAATCCGCGGACCAAGCGAAGGCGGATCGTCTCGTGAACGCAGTGATCGAACACCTTTTCGAAACGCCAGGAGTCCCTGAGTTCTTTGCCGACTGGAAATCTGATGCTGCTCTTAGCAGAGGCTTTGCTCGTGCCATGGAGTGGGTGGACGGCGGCGGAAAGAGTCCCCTGACAGAAGGTCGTCAGCGATAGCCGAGTGAGCGTTCTTGGGGCATTCCGGGGTCGTCTAGAGTCTGGCGCGGACGGTTAATGGGCAGTGCCGGGGAGCGCGGGAAGAGCGGCGTCTTCGACGCCGGGTGTGCAAGGGACACGTCATGTATGAAAGCGCGGCGGGTGTCAAGCTACAAATTCTGTTAGGAGCGATTTTTTTCTCTTGGTTTTGGCAGTGGGTAGGCACACTACAAGCGGGCATGACAAGAGCATGTCGCGCGCA
>JBARBE010000028.1:0-4817 GCA_049792735.1 Candidatus Acidiferrum sp. | reverse complement strand
GCGCCGCTGCGGATTGCTGTGGAGTAAAGGCGCTTGACTGTGTCTGGGTCGGTGCGAATGGTGTCTTCTGTCACGTACATACACGGAAGACCGTGTTCGATGGCAAACTTCACGGCTTTTTCCGTGGTGCGTTCGAGATGATCGACGGTCCAGTCTTCGACGAGGCGGCGAATGGGGCTTGAGCCGAGGAACGTGGCGGCTTCGATGGCGAGGCCAACGCGTTGGGAAATTTCGGCGATGGGGCGGATGTCGGCTTCGATGGTGCGGGCGGCGCAGTTGGGTTTGATCTTCATGCGCTTGGAGACAATTTCGCGGGCTAGGGCTTCGGTGTGCTCGACAGCGCGAGGGCCGGCACCGGGTAGGCCGATGTTGAGCGAATCGATGCTGAGCGATTCCATAAGATGCAGGAGTTCGATTTTTTCGGGGATGCTGGGATCGTGGACGCTCGGGTTTTGCAAGCCGTCGCGAAGAGTCTCGTCGTTGAGAAGAACGTGCGTGCCAGGTGTGATGAGCGGGGCCGCTGCGGCGTTCCAGTCGTAGATCCATTCGTTTTGCTGCATTGGCTCGCCTTCCCTACTCTTGAGAGCTTCGGACCAACTGCGTCTATTCAAGCGCTGCAGAACTAAAAACCGTGGTCGCGGAACATTGTTTTTAGCGCGCCGCGGGCGTTCCTCAACTTTGCAGCGAGACCGCCGCCGAATTCAAATTGGAGAAAGGCGTCAGCGGCGCGATCGAGATCGGAGCCATAACGATACCACCAAGGCTTTTCGCGGCCTGGCAAGCGGTCCGTGTCGATGTATTTAGATTGCACCATTTCGAGCAAGCCTGCTCTGCCGTGTGTCCGGCCCCAGCCGCTGGCGCCGCACCCTCCGTGCGGAGCTTCCGCGATGCCGAAATAGCTGATGGCGTCATTGACCATGACCGCACCTGCGCGCAGACGCGCGGCAATCGCTTGGCCGCGTTTTGCCTCACTCGTCCAAACGCTTGCGGCAAGGGCAAAGGTGGAATCGTTAGCACAAGAGACGGCCGCTTCGGCGTCTTGCACGGCCTGAACGGCAAGGATGGGGCCGAAGGTTTCTTCCTGAAAAATCTTCATCGAAGAATTCACATCCGCGAGGACGGTAGGCTCGAAGAAATTCGGGCCAAGATCGGGGCGACGGCGGCCACCACAAAGCAGGCGGGCACCGTGCGCAACAGCGTCGTTGATCAGATCGGTAATACGACGAACATTTTCAGGACGAATCAAAGGGCCAACGTCCGTCTCGGGATCGGAGCCGGGGCCGAGGCGAAGCTTCCTGGTTTTCTCGAGGCAGAGTGAAAGGAATTTTTCTTCCGCGGCTTTCTCGACGAAGAGGCGCTCGACGGAAAGACAGACTTGGCCGCAATTCGTGTAACTGCCCCACACGGCCGCACTTGATGCGACATCGAGATTCGCATCCGCGAGAACGATCATGGCGTCCTTGCCGCCCAATTCAAGAACAGTCGGAATGAGTTTTCTGGCGCACGCTTCGGCAACACGGCGGCCGGTGGCTACGCTGCCGGTAAACAGGATTTTGTCAGGAGCGGCGCCGATCAACGCCTGCCCGACTTCTCCGCCGCCTTGAATGACGGTGACGAGATGCTTGGGAAAGCCAGAGTCGGTGAAAAGCTTTTCGATGAGCGCGCCGCAATGCGGGGTGAAATCGCTCGCCTTGCAGATCACCGCGTTCCCCGCGGCGACCGCAGGTATGATTTGGCCCATGGGAATGGCCAGAGGATAGTTCCAGGAACTGATGATGCCAATCACGCCCATGGGCTCGTAAATGAGTTGGCCGGACTTCAATTTTGCGGCGGTGCTGTGGTGCGAAACGTTTTCCGGCCACAACAGGCTCGGCCCATTTTTGGCAAAGTATTCAGCCGTATCGAGGGACACAAATAGGTCCGCGAAGAGTGCTTCGACACGAGGCTTGCCGGATTCCGCGACGACGGTATCTGCCAAGGCGTCGCGCGTGGCCATCATCCGCTCGCGAAGTTTTCGCAATTTCGCACAGCGCGTGCCGACAGGCACGACACGCCAAGCCAATTGAGCCGCACGGGCCAGTGACACAATTTCCGGCAGCGCTGCGGGCGGCGTCTTCTCAAATTGAGCGAGGATATGTCCCGTAGCCGGGTCAATCGAAGGAATCATATCGACGGGGATGGCCGTGGCCGCCATGCACAGATTCTAGCCGAATTTCATGGTAAAGAGTTCGATACGGCGGCCAAAGCGGAAGCGCTCGGTGAAACCCTTGAGCCATCTCACCAAATGCACTGGACCGCGTATTTGCGGAACCAGCGATCTAGGGAGACTATCGCCGCATTTTCCACTTGGGACTGCGCGATTAGGACTCGATCGAACGGATCTTTGTGAGTTGCTGGAAGAGAGCCAGCCTTCACGGCATGTTCAATCGAGATAGGGAGTTCGGCGAAACCTTCGGCGTGCAGTCTGCCTGGAAAATCCTTGAGCAGGTCCGGCACTCGAAACTTACCGGAATGCTGTTTGATCGCAATTTCCCAAGCTGAGGCGGCTGAAACCAAGACGGTAGCGTTTGGACTCGAGATGGCCCGACGAGCCTCTCGAGATAAGCGAACTCCCCCTTCCAGCCACCATATCAGAGCATGCGTGTCCAGCAGAATCCTGGTCACTCAATGCCCCATTCGGCCAGTTCTTCCTTCGTCAGGGGATCAAATGCATCGGGTGCATACCAAATTTTCCCCTTCATACTGCCGGGAACGCGCTTCTTCTTTCGGTCGGCAAAAGGGATAATCTTGGCTATAGGTTCCTTGCCACGCGCGATGATCACCTCTTCTCCGTCTTCGACCTTGCGGAGCAGCTTTGAGAGATTTGTCTTGGCTTGGTGCACGGTGTACATGGTTAGCTAAGTATATTAGCTAAGTACCGGAGATTCAAGCGTGTCTTGCTTCGCACCCTGGCCTGGACACTATTGTCCGGGCTTTGGAACGAACAAGGACAAGTTCTCCGCCTTCCAACGCATGGCGGCCAGGATGCGATTCCGGCCGCTCGGATGGTCGAAGAAAATCCATTCCTCGACGGGACCGGGGCTCATCTTGCGATACTCGCCGAGATGAATCGCTGCCCGCGCGAAACCATCGGGCTGGCGGCTGGCGTTCAGCCCGTACATGTCCGCTTCATATTCGGTTGTACGGATGTGAGTGTTGGCAAACGGGGTATACAAAAAGCCGAAGACCGAACCCAAGAGCAAGACTAGCGGCAACACCGCGGTGTCGCCAATGCCGTGGATTTGCCAGCGCTCTCCCCATCGGGCCAGAGCTTTTTCGAGAGACCAACGCAGGAACGCGAAGAAGATAACGATGACGACGGAAAAATAGAGCAAGTCTTTCGCGATGTGATGGAGGACGTAGTGGCCCATTTCGTGACCCATGACAGCCTGGATCTCTTCCGACGAGCCGCGGCGCAGCAGATTGTCGTTGAGCGTAATGCGCATGGTGCTGCCGAAGCCGCTTACATTGGCGCTCATGCGCGTCGTTTGGCGGGAAGCATCCACTTCGTAGACTTTATCCGCGGCGATTCCATTGGCGTGCGCGAGGCTTAGGATGGGTTGCGTTACGCGCGGATCGTCAAGGACTGTATATTTGTTAAAAATCGGAAGGACAAACACGGGAGCAATCATTACAAAGAACACCAGGAACAACATCGAGGCGACAGCTCCCCAGATCCACCACGTGCGAGGGAGGCGGCGAACGATGCCGAAAAGCGCCATCATGACGAGGCCTCCCAATACCAAATTTACGAGGAGCGCTTTGAACTGATCGCCCATCCAGGGACCGAAAGTTTGAGTGGCGAGGCCGTACTGTCGCTCGCGTGTAAAGCCTTCGTAAATCCCCAGAGGCGCGCCGAGAATCGTGGTAACGATGAGAAACTCGACCCAGTAAATAAGCGTCTGCAGCGGCTTGATGCGCGTGATGCGCTCGGCGAGATCGCGCATCTTCGCGGACCAACGGAAATAAAGCAGCAGAAGATAGATGACTGCACCGTAGAGGAAATCCCAGAGGATAAGCCAGTAGCCGCCTTCGAAATAGGCGTCGGACTTGGCTCGCGCGTTGGCGGGAATTTCGGCGAGGTATGCGTCCGTGGCGGCTTCGACATTGAAATGGTCCGAAGGTTGCGCGGCCAGTGGGATTGGAATTTCGTCGGGCATGGCGGTTGCCGGCTTTGCGCCGGGACCAGGGGTTTGCTGAGCGCTCGAGGGGCTCGTCAGCGGAAACAATGCGAACGCGAGGCAGGTCGAGAGCAGGATTTTTCGGCAGTTCACAGATGCTCCTTCCAATTGCGGTTTTTTCATCGAGCCCGAATGCAATACGGGGACATGGCGTGGAAAGTTCCCGAGTGTATATGAATTCAAGCGAGACGATGAGCAATTTTCCGCGTTCGCGCGCTTAAGGTTCGCCGATGCGCCAGGCTTCGTCGTGCATGACTTGGAGCATGCAGAGGCCTTGCGGAGGAACGGTTGGGCCGGACTTGGCGCGGTCTCGAAGTTGGTAGAGGCGGAGGATGTCGTCAGGGACGAGCTTGCCACGGCCAACATCCAGAAGAGTACCTACCATTTTGCGCACCATAAAGCGCATGAACGAACGTCCCCGCACGGTGTATACAAGTTCTTCGCCATTGTCGCTGCGGGCCAATTCGCTCGCGTAGATTTCGCGCACCGTGGAACGCTCTTTGTCGTCGTCCTCGGATCCCGTGGATGCAGCGAAGGCGGCGAAATCATGCGGGCCGACGAAGCGCGAAGCGGCGATGCGCATGGCGTCTTCATCAA
>JBARBE010000027.1:0-3017 GCA_049792735.1 Candidatus Acidiferrum sp. | reverse complement strand
GCGCGGATCGGTCTGGCCATTGTTGGCTTCGAACATCATCGGCAGGCCAGCGAAGACTTTCATGGCTTGCGCGCGCGCTACTGGCGAGAGCGACGGCGATGGAGCCGCGGCGTGCCGCAGAGCAAATGTGGCTGACGCAGGAGCAGGCGTTAGCTTCGTCGGGTGCGAAATCGTTGGAGGCGTGGAAGCCAGTGTAGGTGAGAATGTGAACGAAGATTGTGCCACGCGGGCGCGCGCGGCCAAAGTTGTCGCAAGCAGCGATGGGTCATCCGCTTTCACGGCGCGGTCCCAGTGGCTTCCGGCTGCCACTCCCGCGAGCAGGATCACGCCACAGACAATTCCCGCCGGAATTTTCCAATGATCCCTAATTCGTTTCCCGCCGCTCATTTTCCAGCCTCCTACGTTCTCACGCTGTCTCCGCTTCTCGTTGAACCAGGAACATTAGCGGAGAACTACTGGAAGCTGATTGTCACTGTCACGGAGATCGTTTGGCCTGGGGTCACTTGCACAGGGTTCGGATCTCCGGCAGCCGCTCCGGCGGGGGTGTTACCGTCAAGGTCCCTCTCTGTGAACATCGCCGCGCCCGTTAGGATCTTGGATGTCGTAAGAAAGGCACTGTTATTCGAGCAGGTTTGCGGACTGATTAAGTTGGCACATGTAAAAAGAAATGTTTCCACGTCGCTGATTGTGCTTGAAGTCCCTGCGGTCACGTTTCCGAACAATTGTATCCCGTTGCCCGTGTAGGTGTTAATCGCCGTCAAAGTAGGCGCAGGAGCGGTCAGGTCTGTAGCGCAGATGAATCCCCCCCCGCAAGATACGGCGGAAACGGGCGTTGTACTGGCTGTCACGAATAAACAACCAATGCCTCGGCCTAGGTCGTCTAGACAGGGCCCCCCGTAGGGTATGTCAATGCGTCCAACATAATACGATAAACCATCAGGCGCGACGTCTCCGCCTATGTCTATTCCTGCAGTCTTCATGTTCAAGCCGATAGAGAGGCCAGCACTGCTTGAATTTCCGACGACAAGTGCTGCCAAGGGCGCATACCCGCCCTGCTGTAGCGAATTTTCAAACTCGCGGTGAGTAACAACTTTTCCATCGGGATTGCGGATCTCGATGGTCCAGTGGCCGTGGACCTTTATGCCTTCGGACGGGCCCTTTGACGCTGATGGCTTGGCAGGAGGATTCTGCGCCGCCACCTCTTTGGTGGCTGGCGGGGCGCTGGGCGGTTGCGTGCCGGGAGAGGCCGAGGTCATGGCCGCGACGGGGCGCGCCGCGGTGGATTCGGTCTGTGCCGGCTGCGATTGCGACCAAGCCACCCCGGTGCAAACCAGTGTCAGACTAGCCACACCGACAAGGCCAAGAATTTTCTTCCACGTGCGGACAACATTTCCTTTGCTATGTTTCGCCTTCATCTGACGTCTCCTTCGTTCCGGTGCGCTTCTTGTAAAGGTGGTGCAGCTGGCGACTCGCTCGAAAGCAACTGGAATCGCGACTGTTCCGATTGCGCGATCCAAGCAGCCGAAAGCAATTCCTCTAACTCCATTTCGGTGTTTTCCACGTTTTCTTTCCCGATCAAATTCATTGGAGCCCGGCTCCTCTCGAACATTGCGGGCACAATGCGGGAAGCAGGCTGGAGGGTCAATGGACGCGCGCCGAACTCCGGCTGAACTCTCGCCGGACGGCTAACTTGCTGGTTCGGGACGAGTTGCGAGTTCGCTCCACACCGTCCGTCCCAAACTTGCGCCGGGCTGGACCCGGTGTTAGCATTCGCTTCGCGTCCCCGGCCAATGGTTTGAGCGATTCCATGGATTCCCCGATAGGGTCTCAGCCCTCATTCGCCTTCGGTCCCTACCAAGCAGACCTCCCCGCTGGACAACTCCGCAAAAATGGCAGCCGCATCAAGATCCAGGACTTGCCGCTGCGACTGCTGAGCGTGCTTGCCGAAAACGCGGGGCAAGTTGTGACTCGCGAAGAACTGCAGAAGCGGCTTTGGCCGGAAGACACGTTTGTGGATTTCGAAGACGGCCTGAACACGGCGGTCAAAAAGCTACGCGATGCTTTGGGGGACGACGCGGAACAGCCTCACTACATCGAAACGGTTCCCCGGCATGGCTATCGCTTTCTGGCACAGGTGACGCAAATTGCGCCGCCGGCGCGGGCGGTTGTTGTTGCGGCGGAATCGCCCTCCTCCGCGAAGAAGCCCGAGGAGGCATCAGCGCCCATTGACAGGCGGCGAACTCGGTGGACAGCTTGGGTGATCGCTTCGGCGGCGGCGTTAGCGATTCTGGGTGGCTTGGGCTTCTGGCTTCTCTACGGGAGACCGGCATTCTCCTTCAGTCCGCGCGATTCCGTGCTCGTCACCGATTTCGAGAATCGGACAGGTGATCCTCGATTTGATGAAGCGCTACGGACAGCGTTCACGGTCAGCCTTGAGCAATCCCGCCGCGCCAATGTCTTTCCGAGTATCCGTGTGGGTTCGATCCTTCAACTGATGGGCAAGCCCGCCGCGGAGCGAGTCACGCCCGAAGTGGGACGCGAGATTTGCCAGCGAGAAAATATTCGCGGATTGGTCACCGGCAGCATCACTCGGACTGGCCAGGAGTATGCGCTTTCCGCCGAATTGATCGACCCGCAAACCGGGGCGACAGTGCGCTCCTACATGGAACGCTCTTACGGAGAGGACCACATTTTAGATGCCCTCGACGTCATCGCCGAGGATATTCGGCGCGACCTCGGTGAATCGCTCTATCAGATTCACCGCGCGGACCGCCCGCTCCCTGAAGTGACCACAAGTTCGCTAACGGCTCTCAAACAGTACGCGGATGGAATCGCACTCTGGCATCAGGGCAAGTTCGGGGATGCGGTAACTCTGCTTCGCGCTGCGGTCCAGACCGACCCGGACTTCGCCATGGCCCATGCCGCCCGCGGCGGAGCCTATTTTAGTTACCTCGCTAATCAGCCAGTCGAGGGAAAACAAGAATACGAAAAGGCCCTCGCGCTCTCCTCGCGCACCA
>JBARBE010000026.1:0-8424 GCA_049792735.1 Candidatus Acidiferrum sp. | reverse complement strand
AAAAGTAGTATAAGCTCAGCCGCGGCAAGCCAAACTCCTCGAGCAGCCGCTTTTGCAAATATTGTTTTTCCACCAGCGCAATCTGCTCCGCCTTCATCTTCCGCCGGTACGCCGCAAGCTGCCCATCCATCTCGCGCCGAATTTTCAGCATCGTTTCTTCCCCCGCGTCGCTCATCAATACGCCGTGCAGCTTATCGTCCAAAATCGTCAGCCGCCTCTCTACATCTTCCAAGTCCAGCGCGCCCGGCGTGTCCAGCAACGTAGTCATGCCGCTGAGCGATTGCGCAATCTCCCGCAAACGCTCCGCCAACGCCGCGGCTGCCTGTCCCTGCCCCGTCGCCACTCTCCCGATCTGCTCCGCATTCTTAGCAAAATAGATGCGTAATTCGTCCCGCGAGAACGGCTCCTTCGCCCTCGCGTTTCCATTCTTCGGTGCGCTCCCCGCAGCGGCCTCCAATTGCTCTTCCGCCGCCTCCAGCACAGCGTCGGTGCAGTACGCCAGACTCTTCAGCGGTTTCCCCGCGCCCCGGCGCGATCGCTGATAACTCTCAAACGCATGATCGATCCCCTTCAACACCGCTTCCAGCGGCACACCCGCCTTCTGCCACGCTTCCATGATCGCCCAATCCAGCGGCGACACCAGCAGATTGGCCCCGCGTTTCTTCCAGAAATAATTTTCGATTTCCGTGAAGTAGTTGAAATAATTCCAGCTGTCCATGTGATCTACCATTGCGAAGCGAAGCATCAAGGCGGCGCGCTTTCCGCGGGTGCGGCCCGCCGGAGCGCCTTGCTATCGCTGCGCTTTCTTTGCGGGAACCGCTGCCGGGGCCGCAGTCAGCGCGCTCCGATTTGCCGTCGCGCCCTTTCCCATCTCCGCCGGCTGATTTTTCTCCCAAATCAGCCGCAGCCCCATCAACGTTAAGAACTCATCTGTCTCTTGAATCTGCTTCGACCCCGCCGCCACCAATTGCGCCTGCCCGCCCGTGGCCACCACTTTCACTTCGCCGCCAAGTTCCACTTTCATTCGCGTCAGCATACCGTCCACCATGTCCACCGCGCCATAATAAAGCCCCGCCTGCATGTGCGTTACGGTATTCGTCCCGATCACTTTTCCCGGATCCTTAATCTCCACGCGCGGCAATCTCGCCGCCCGCGCAAACAGCGCCTCCGAAGCAATGCCCAGCCCCGGTGCAATCACGCCGCCCAAATATTCCCCCCGCGCCGAAATCGCATCGAACGTAATCGCCGTCCCAAAATCAACAACAATGCACGGACCGCCGTATTTGTGAAACGCCGCCACGCCGTTCACGATGCGGTCCGCGCCCACTTCCAGCGGATTATCCACCAGCACCGCCATCCCTGTTTTCACGCCCGCTTCCACAAACAACGCCTTCTGCCCAAAATAAATTCGCGACATCTCCGCCAGGGTCCAATTCACCGGCGGCACCACAGAACTTATAATCACGCCGTTGATCGCGTCGCGATCGAGCTCGGCGATCGTAAACAAATTTCTCGTCAACACGCCATACTCATCAATCGTCTGCTGCCTCGCCGTCGTCAGCCGCCAGTTCGCAATCAATTCCTCGCCACGGAAAACGCCCAGCACCGTATTAGTGTTTCCGACATCGATCGTCAGCAGCATCTACCGCGCCTCCGCCACGTCCCCCGAAATCACCGTCACCACCTGCCCGTCATCCCTCTTCACTTGCAGCAATCCCTCCGGCCCGAGCCCCGCCGTCGTCCCCGCAAAACTTTCCGTCCCGCTTGTCACCCGCACGCGTTTGCCCTGCGCGTAGCTGGACACCGCCTCGAACCTCCGCGTCACTCCCGCCGGCCCCTCGCGCAAAAATCGATTGTAATCGTTCTCGAATTCGCGCAGCAACCGCACCAGCAATTCCAGCCGCGACACTTGTTTCCCCGTCTCGATCCGCAGCGAAGTCGCTGTCGTCCCCAACTCTCCCGGAAACTTTTCCTGATTCACATTCAATCCAATTCCCACAATCACAAACCGCACCTGCGAAGGCTCCGCGTGCATCTCCGTCAAAATCCCGCCCGTTTTCTTCCCGCGCAATAGCAAGTCGTTCGGCCATTTCAAGTCCGCCGTCAGCCCCGTCTGCGCTTCAATCGCCGCGCGCGCCGAAAGCCCCGCCATCATCGTCAAGAGCGGCGCCTGTACCGGCGCCAGCCGCGGCCGCAAAAGCAGCGTCACATAAATCCCCGCCGCTCGATCTGACTGCCATGTCCGTCCCGCGCGTCCTCGCCCAGCCGTTTGTTCCTCCGCCAGCACGACCGCGCCTTCCGGCTCCCCCGCGTGCCCCAATTCCAGCGCCACTCGATTCGTCGAATCCGTCCTAAAAAAGTGATAAATGTGCTTCCCGAAAAGGCTCCCCTTCAATCGCTGCCGCAGCATGTCCGGCGTCAAAATATCCGGCACGCGTTCCAGAAAATATCCCGCTCCGCCTTTGCCCTTCACGCGCACGCCCAGCCCGCGCAATTGCTTCACCCACTGCCACACCATCGACCGCGACACACCAATTTCCCGCGCAATCCGCGCCCCGCTGATCACAATCGTGGCATTTTCCGCCAGCAGCGTCAGCAGCGCCGCAAGCCTCTTGTCCGTTGTTCCCGGAAGTGTCTCTTGAGCCATCGATGTGGCACAGACTTCAGTCTGTGCAAACTCAACTCAATTACAGAGCCCCACGCCGCCTAAGCTTACGTTCGCCCGCCCCACACCACAAGCTCCTGAAGGGTTCGCCTTCCGAGGCGGACCGTTCACGCTCGTTCCCGTAAAGCGAGCCCACCTAAAGTTGACCCAGCCGCTCCACAATCTTCTGCATCTCAATCCGCTGTTCCGCCAGCGTCGCTTCCAGCCCCCGAACAATTTTCTCCGGCGCCCGGCTTCGAAAAGTCTCATTCCCCAGTTGACTCTCTTTCGAAGAAATTGCCTTCTGCAATCCTTCCAACTCTTTCTTCAGCCGCGCCTTCTCCCCTTCCACGTCCACTACATCCGAATACGCCACGCGCACATCGAACTCCGACGTCGAGCGCATCGCCCCGCCCGCTTGCTCCAGCGGCTTGCTGGAAATCGCCAAGTCGGAAAGTGATCCCAGTCGAACGATGCCATCCTTGCTGCGCTCAATTGCATCTCGCGTCATGGCGTTGGAACTAGACAATTCCGCCGCAATTTTCTTTTTAGGATCGAGTTTCATCTCGGCCCGGATGTTCCGCAACGCCACCACAATCTCTTGCATCATCTGAAACTGACCCATCAGGCCAGTTTCTTTGCCGCCATTCGCCCAGTGGTTTCGCGGTGCAGGGAACTGATCCAGCGCAATTGACTTCGCCCCCGCTGCTTGCGGCAACTGGTGCCACAACTCCTCCGTCAAAAACGGCATGAACGGATGCAGCAGCCGCAACGCATCGTTGAACGCTGCGAACAGGTTCTTCCACGCAACGATGGCGCGTTCCCGGTTCGCGCTCACCAGTTCCGGCTTTACCCACTCAATGTACCAGTCGCAGAAATCGCCCCAGAAAAATTGATACACATTCTGAGCCGCTTCATGAAACCGATAATTTCTCAGCGCCTCATTCACCGTCTCAATCGTGATCGTCAGCCGCGAATAAAGCCACTGATCTACCAGCGGCACGCTTCCCTCGAGCGCATACGGCGCTCCCGCCCGTATTTCCGGCGCCGCCAACTCCTCTATCCCCGTCCCACCCTGCTCAAACTTGTCCAAATTCACAAACAAAAACCGCGCCGCATTCCAAATCTTATTTGCGAAGTTTCGCGCTCCCGCCAGCCGGTCATCCGACAAAACAATATCCGTCCCCGGCGCCGCCATCGACGCCAGACAAAACCGCATTGCATCCGTCCCATACTGCTGATTCAACACCACCGGATCGAGCCCCGTGCCCTTCGACTTGGACATCTTCTCGCCGCTTCCCGTCCTCACCAGCGAATGCAAATACACGGTCCGAAACGGCACTTTCCCCGTGAAATGAATCCCCAGCATCGCCATCCGCGCCACCCAGAAAAACAAAATGTCGTAGCCCGTAATCAGCAAGGTTGTCGGGTAATACTTCTCAAAATCCGCAGTCTTCTCCGGCCAACCCAGCGTCGAAAATGGCCAAAGTCCCGAACTAAACCACGTGTCGAGCACGTCCGGATCCTGCGTCAGCTTTCCCGATCCGCAGCTCGTGCATTTCGCCGGCGGCTCTTCCGCAACAATAACTTCCGCGCAATCGCCACAGTGCCACGCCGGTATCCTGTGCCCCCACCAAAGCTGCCTCGAAATTGTCCAGTCCCGTATATTGTCCAGCCAGTTCAAAAACTCCTGCCGCCGGTTATCCGGCACAATTTGAATCGTATTTTCTTTTCCCGGCGCCCACTCCCGCACTGCCAGCAGCGCCGGTGCCGCCAGTTCCTTCATTCTGCAGAACCACTGCGTCGATATTCGCGGCTCGACGATCGTCTTGCTCCGTTCGCAAATCCCAATCGCCGAAACGTGGTCCGTCACTTTCTCCAGGAGACCGAGCGCTTTCAGATCCTCCACAATTTTCTTCCGCGCCTCGAACCGGTCCAATCCAGCATACGCACCCGCCGCTCCGTTCATCTTCCCGTCGTTCGTCATCACATCAATTTCCGCCAGCCCGTGGCGCTTGCCCACTTCAAAGTCGTTCGGATCGTGCGCCGGTGTAATCTTCACCGCCCCCGTCCCAAACTCCCGCTCCACCATCGCGTCCGCAATAATCGGAATCTCCCGGTTCATCAAAGGCAACAAAACTTTCTTTCCCACGAGGTGCTTGTATCGCTCATCCTCGGGATGCACGGCTACAGCAGTATCCCCCAGCATCGTTTCCGGCCGCGTGGTCGCAACAACGACGTATTCCTTTGTCCCGACTACCGGATACCGGATATGCCACAAGTGCCCCGCGCGCTCCTCATGGTTCACTTCCAAATCGCTCAACACCGTCAGGCACACCGGGCACCAGTTCACCAGCCGCGTCTCGCGGTAAATAAATCCTTCGTTGTATAGCCGCACGAAAACCTTGCGCACCACACGCGACATTTCCGGCGACAGCGTAAATCTTTCCCTCGACCAATCGCAGCTCTCCCCAATGCCTTTCATCTGCTCCGTAATCTGGCTGCCCGCTTCGGCTTTCCAAGCCCAGACCCGCTTTTCAAACTCCTCTCGCCCCAGTTTGTGGTAATCGATCCCCTGATCCATCAACTGCTTCACCACCACACGCTGGGTCGAAATCCCCGCATGGTCCGTCCCGGGCAGATACAACGTGTTGTATCCCCGCATCCGGTGCCACCGCGTCAGAATGTCGATCTCTGTATGCTCCAGCATGTGCCCGATGTGCAGCGACCCAGTCACATTCGGCGGTGGAATCACAATCGAAAACACCGGTCCAGGAGCATCAGGGTCCGCCTTGAACAATTCCTCTTTGACCCAGTATTCCGCCCAGCGAGGCTCGATCTGCTGCGGTTCGTATGCTTTGGCGATCTCTCGAGCCATTAAGGATGCATCTCCATTCTTGTTGGGCCGCGCTGTTGCACGTGCTGCATTGGTGTAGGGGCGGGGCTTGCCCCGCCCTCCGTCCGCACTGCAATTCCAAGTCGTCCAGAGTAATCTTCGACTATACGGGGAGAAAACCAGCTCCGTCAATTGAACGCCAATCCGTCAGATTTTCTCGCAGTCGCATCCTGCGAACGCACACGCGCAGCACCGCCGTGCGTCAGTTCGCAGCAACGATTTCCAGGGATGTTTTGTAGGGCAGGGAACTGCTACTTCTTCGTTTTCAATTCGTCGCGAACCATCGCTTCCACAACAGGCTTCAGAATCTCTCGCGTGACCGCCTGCAGCATTTCCGGGCTCATTTTCGAGAGCACCTTCGCCACCATGTCTTCCATGCTGGTCTCCGGCGCCTTTGCATCTGCTTCCACGGCTGGCGTAGCTTGCACTGCCGTTTCCGCAACGTGCTGCGCCTCTTCGCGAATCGCTTCCACAGTCGCCGCCGGCAATGCTGCCTCTTCCACCTTTGCCTTCACCGCCTCGCTCAAGCTCGGCGCCAATGCGTCGACGGTCGCTTCGGAATCTTCCGGTAACGACACTTCCCGCACCACTTCTTCTTCCACCCCGGCATACGCTCCGCTTGGAGCCGATGTTTCCTCCGGCTCGGGCACCGCACTCACTTCCGGCTCGCTTTTCGCCGGATCATCCCACGTCGATGCCAACCGGTTTGCTTTCTGCGCTTCCGCGTCCCACGGACTGGACGCCACGGAAAACCACGAACTCCCCGCCGCCGGTTTTTGCTGCTCCGGAGCTTGCTCGACTTTCGTCGGCATGTTGACCGCAGCCTCTGCCTCAACCGCCGTCGGCACTCGTTCCTCTGCTGCCGGCATCGGTTCCGGAGGCGCGGGCGCTTCCATCGTAGCCGCCTCAACTCCCGTCTTCGGATTCAGCGCAGCCGCCCACGCGTCCTCTGTGAATGAAGTGACCGCCGCAGGTGCCAATTTCGTTTCCGCCACCGGCGCTTCCTTCACCATCGCGCCCACGCTCTGCTCTGCTTCTGCGGCCTCTTCAAATCTCGAGATCTCTTTTTGCGGCGCCCACGATTCATTCTTCATTCTTCGCGCCGGCGCTTCCGCAAACGCCGTCTCGCGCCAATCTTTTACTGGGCCCGTCGCTTCTTCCTCTGCGTCCAAGGCCTCGTCGCCGGCATCCCGCCGCCACGATGCGCTTTGCTTCTCCTCTTCTTCCTCGGCTACCTCGTCCTCTTCTTCTTCTCCAGACTTCCAATCCCGCTCCAACTCTGGGCGCGCCGTGGTCGCATAACCAAGCTCTTCCTCTTGCTCGCTTTCGCTTGTGTCCAAAAGGTTTCCAAATGCCAGCGGCTGCGAACCCGCCGCAATTCTCACTGGTTCTGGACCTCCGTGCATCCCTTCCTGCATCGGCTCGCTTTCCACCGAAGGAATCTCCGGCAAAGTTGCAGGCGAGTTCATGCTCGAATGCCCGCTGGCAGCCGGCGCTGGCCGTGGCGCAATCATTTCGGCCACGCGTGGGGGCTCTTCCTGCACTCGCGGTGCCGGCGCTGCTGCCCCAATCTGCACGCCCGCCCTCGCCAGCGCGGATTTCACCATCGAAATTAGCGGATCTGGCGGCACAAACGGCTTCTTCAAAACTCCGTCAGCTCCAACTCTCTGCGCTTCTTGTTCATCCAGCGGATCGAATGCACCCACTAGCAATATCACCGGAATGTGTGCAAGCGACGCGTCGGACTTCACGTATTGGCAAACTTCGTATCCGTTCCGCACCGGCATGAACACATCGGCAAGCACCAGGTCCGGTCGTATATCGGAAATCTTTCGCACCGCTGCTTCGCCATTGCCCACGGCAACAACGTCGATGCCCTGATCTTTCAGGGCAAGCCCCACCATCTTCTGTATGTTGCTGTTATCGTCGGCAACGAGAATCTTGGCCACCAAACGCCCTCCGGATGTAATTCACCCGTATCCCGCTCTTCCGCCTCTACTCGCCGCATCCACCTGCGATCGGCCGACGGTCGCTTCTTCTTTATGACTCTTCAGTATTGGAGCATTCAGCGCAGGTCGCGTCAATCTTATCGCGGTGTCTGTGTGTCGGAAGTAAATATGCCCTTTCCGCCCCCAGGAATACCTTTTCCAGCCAAAAAGAAAGGGGTGCAGCCCTCGCCGCACCCCTTCGTACTTTCAATCTTAGTTTTCTCTTAAACCGGTCCGCCTGGCTTACCAGGGAATCAGCTTGTGCAACCCTTTTTTCTTGCTGCTGGACTCCTTCTTCTTATCCTTCGAGTCCTTTGAATCGCCGCTGCTCTGCGCATCCCCGCTCTTTGCCGCATCCGACGTGGGAGCCGCATCGCTCTTTGATTCCGCTCCAGTCGTCGCTGGATCGCTCTTCGCTGGCGTTTCCGTGGCGCTCGCCACCGCTGGCGGATCCTTTGCGGGATCGCTGGCTGCTGGGCTTGCCGCTGCCGGTGCAGAGGTCGTTGCAGGCGCAGACGTTGCATCTTTCGCTGGGTCACTCACTGCCACAGGAGGTCCGCCTACCGAACCCACATCTGCTCCGCCCTCGTTCGCACTCGGCGCCACCGTCTCTGAACCGCCCGTGCTCTCAGCCGTCCCCGAAGTTCCTCCGGGCGTCACTGTCGTCACAAGCGCTGTCGATCCTGGGCCCCCTTCGCCAAGCTTGATTCCGCCTCCCGGCGTCAGCAACTCCCCCGGGTTAAACGTGTTCGATTCCGGCTCAAGGTTGGGATTCCCGACCCTCGCCGCTGCGGTCAACTCGGTTCCCGGCCCGCTCTTCACCAATGCCAGCGGCTTTTTGACCAGGCTTGTATGCGGCCTGGGCGCATTTTCATCTGCTTTCATCCACGCCAAAG
>JBARBE010000025.1:0-4829 GCA_049792735.1 Candidatus Acidiferrum sp. | reverse complement strand
GTGTAACCAGTCGCGGTTCGAGTTTGAAGCGCATTTTTCGCGCCGGGTAGAGGCAGAGTTTTCCGGAGAGCGGCTGACCACCGAGGGCGGGGCGTTGCTGTTGCGCGCGGTGGACCGCAAAATCGGGTTGTTACGGCGGGTGGAGAGTTGTTTCACCGATGCTCGCGATGCGGAGCGCATCGAGCATGAACTAAGCGGGATGCTGGCGCAACGCATTTACGGATTGGCGCTGGGCTACGAAGACCTGAACGATCACGAAGAGTTGCGCAACGATGTGCTTTTCGGGATGCCGGGTGCCCCAGGTGTCGGTTTTACACGTGGGGCTGTTGATTTTGTCTTTCTCCGTCGCGGGTGCCCCATCCTTGCGGGGTTTGGTTCTGCAAGGGTGGGTCTTTCTTTTTCTTCTTTCCGTCGCTTTACCTTCAACTTTTAACGGTCGACCGTGAACTGCCTTTCCTCTCCCGACTTTTCCACACATTTCCACAGCCGTAACAAACCGATCACTCCCCTTCCAACTCCTTCAAATCTCTCGACTTCCCTCCACCCCATTCGAATCTGCCCCTCCCGTTCGAATGACCATGCAGTACATGCCAAATTGCTATTGACAGTTGGTAATTGACATGCTACTATGTCTTGTGATTCTAAGGCGCTCTCTCTTTCCGACGTCCTCATCGTCTCCGCGCCACCTCTCCGCCCACCCCAAAGCTTGCCGTTCTCTTCCTTCTGTAGGCTGTCAACTGTCGGCTGTCAGTTCTCGTACATGTCCTTTCCCTGCCACTCTTGCAAGAAACACCCGGGGGTTACAACCTTCAGGCCAAATCTTCTCGTCCCTCAACCTGCCCACTTGGCACTCACTGCTCTCCTTCACCATCACCATCCCCATCTCCGCAACCACGACGCTCAGGTCACCTCGGCCTCATCATTTTCTCACTGTGCGTTCTTCACGGATCACGGTTCACGCAACACGGGCCACGCTTCCTCTATCCACTCATCACTCGCCACCCGCCACTATCCCCTTTAGAATCCGCACTTCCCCAAAAACCGCCTCTAACCCCTGTAGAATGCGCAGTTTCAAAACACAGGACTTAAAATCCTTTAGAATGTGCAGTTCCGAAAAAACCCCGGGGGGTGCCCCTCCTCTTGGCCACAGCCAGCCTCTTGAAACCGGTACTCCAGTTGGCGCATCCTTATACATGTACGTGCAAGAAAGGCCCGGCGGCCCGGGAACCCAGGTACTGACCATGCGCCGCTTCCTGATCTTTGCAGCTTCTCTCGCGTTTCTTCCCGCGATCGTTTCCCCGCAAGGCCGAGGTGGGGGTGCCCGTGGAATGGCCTCCGGCATGTCCCGCCCCGCCATGTCCGCTCCGGCGATGTCCCGCCCGGCAATGGGTGCTCCTCATGTCGCCATGCGCTCCTCCCCATCTGTCGGCTCACACTACTACGCCAGCCACGCCTATCCGGGCATGCGTTACGTCCGCACCCGCTCGGGAGCCATCGTCCCCCGTCCCGTCGCGCGCCAAACCGGCGTTGCGAGGACCGCTCGCGACAACCGCCCAATCCTCTCCGAAGATGTGCCCGGACTTGGCTTTGATTATTCCCATGTCGCCGCAGTTCATCCCGAAGGAACTCACGGCAGGGGCCATGGTCACGGTCACGGTCGCGGACGAAACGGCGGCTTCGTTGGCGCCTATTTCCCCTTCTACGGCGGCGATTATTATTGGCCCATCTTTCCGGACGATACCGAGGACGACCAGCAAGCTTCTGCGGCGCCTGCTGAAGAAGCTCAGCCCGTGGACAACGGAGAGCCCGAAGCGGAGCAAGTAGCCGAAAACGAGGCTCCTGTAAGGCCGTCGCATGACTACGTCCCAGCCAAGCCCGCCGCCCCGCAAGATACCGATGAATATGTTTTCGTTCGCCGTGATGGAACGCTATTTTTTGCCGCCGCCTTCGCCTGGGAAAACGGCACGCTCCGCTACATCACTCGCGAGGGCCTCCGCCGCACGTTGTCTCTCGACCAGCTCGACCTGAACGCCACGCAACAATTCAATCAACAGCGCGGCCTCAATTTCCGCCTCCCCGCCTGACCTTCCATGCGCGCCGAAAATTCGACTCTTCATTGGCCCACAAAGCCCGCTCCTCGCGGCTTTTCGCATGGCATAGTTTTCAGTTCAGGTCGGAAAATTCGCGGCGAGAAAATTTTCGGGCGAGAGAATTTATTTCTTTACAGGTTCGGGCATCACGTATCCCGAAACGGCAGGAAGTCCAGCGCGCTCCAACTGCACCGTAGTGTGATCAATCTTGAATTCTTTCGCCGCTTTCTCCTGAATTGCGGCAAGCAAGCGCTCGCAACTGTCGAGATGCATATCCGGAATGCGCGCGTGCAAACTCAGCGCGTTGTGCCCGCCGCCGAGCGACCAGATGTGTACGTCATGAACTTCCTGCACACCTTCGACAGTGAGAATAGCGCGCGCGACTTCTTCGACGCGCATTTCTCGCGGCCGGCCTTCGAGAAGGATGTGCGAGGACTCGCGCAGAATGCCGATGCTGGACCACAGCACCAGCAAGCCGATCGCGATGCCGAGCAGAGGGTCGATCCACAGCGCGCCCGTCATGCGAATCGCAATCGCCCCGGCGATGATCGCGATATTCGAGAGCGCGTCGCCAAAATTGTGAATCAAAATGCTGCGCAAATTTAAATCCTCGCGCCCGCGCACGAGAGCAAGCGTAATTCCGCCGTTCACAAGAAGCGCCGCGACCGAGGTCCAGATCATCCAGCTCTCGACGACGCGCACCGGAGAGCGAAACCGCTCGATCGCTTCGTAGCCAAGCCAAAGCGAAAGCAGCACCAGCAAGACAGCATTTGTGAACGCCGCGAGAATTCCCGCGCGGTGATAACCGTACGTTTTTTCGCTGTCCGCAGGCCGCTCAGCCCAGCGCATCGCCAGCCAGGAAATTCCGAGCGCCGGCACATCCGAGAGATTGTGCACGGCGTCGTTCAGAAGAGCGACGGATCTGCCGAGTACGCCGCCAAATATCTCGGCGACCACCAAACCCAGCGTTGCCACCATGGCCCAGCCGAGCACCGCTGGCCGCAGCGGCGGATGCTCGTGGTGATGGTGATGGTGCGAATGCGGATGATGCACGTGGCCGTCGTGGTGGCCGTGCTCGAGATCGTGGCCGTCTCCACGTTTCGACTCGCGCACTTGGTCGTGGCGGCGCTCGACGCCGCGAAGTTGAGAATGCTCTTCCATCGGCTCCATTTTACGCACATGCAGGAACGCGCGCATCGCAAGGATTGCAAAAGTGTTCGGGCAAGAGCGACCGTGCCGCAAATGCAGTCCTGCGGGGCATCGCGCATCGCATAGGCTTATGCACAGCACAGGCAAGATTGCCTGTGCTGCAAGCGCAATTCGCCGGGGCGCAGCGGTCCCGCCCGCTTAGTGGGAAGTTTGACACGTCCTTGGCGCGAATTCATTGACGCATTTGGCCGTGGCTGCCAACATCGAACTAGCTTCCCATTCCGCATGCTGGCGGCGGGAATGGCCTACGCACAGGGTGTGCGCCGAGGGACATGACGGCTCCCATCGCAAAATTAAGTTTCTGGGGTGTTCGAGGGTCGACGCCGACGGTAGATCCCGCGACCTGGCGTTACGGCGGAAACACGCCCTGCCTCGAACTGATCGCGCCGGACGGGACGCAATTTATTCTGGATTGCGGGACGGGATTGCGCAGGCTGGGAAGCCAGTGGGGAGCGCCGAACGGCAACGGCGGCGCTGAAACGCATATTTTCGTGACGCATTACCACTGGGATCACATCCAGGGGATTCCTTTTTTTGCGCCGTTTTTCGCGGAGAACAACAAATTTCATTTTTACAGTTTTCGTTCGAAATTCCTGGGGCGCGACAGCTTGAAGCAAGTGTTCGAGGCGCAAATGGCGCTGCCGTATTTTCCGGTGGACATGTCCGCGATGACCGCGAAGAGGAAGTTCAAGGAAGTGGAAGACGGAGACACATTCACGATCAAGGAGAACAAAATCACCGCGCGGTGGCTGAATCATCCGCAGGGCTGCCTGGGGTTCCGCATCGAGACGCCGGCGGGAACGGTGGTTTACGCAACGGACAACGAGCCAGGGGATCCAAAATTGGATGAGAATCTGCGGGAACTCGCGGCGGGCGCGGACATTTTTATCAATGACGCGCAATATACGCCGGAGCAACTGGCGACGACGCGCAAAGGTTGGGGACATTCCACCTGGAAACACGGCGTTGATCTGGCGCGGGAAGTGGGAGCGAAAACGCTGGTGCTGTTTCATCACGACCCGGATTCGACGGACCGGATGGTGGATTCGATTTTGCGCAACGCGCGGGAAGAGTTTGATTCCGTGTTTGCGGCGAGCGAAGGCATGGTGATTACGCTCGGATCGGCGGGAGATAATGTGCAGGCGCATATGCCGGGAGCGCGCGCGACGTTGCGGCGCGAGGCGCAATTCCGCGCGAAAGTTACGGGTGTGACGGAAGGCGGGAAAGAATTTCAGGAAGAGACTGTAGTGCGCGATATTTCGCTGCAAGGCGCGCTGATTTCGCTGCAAAACATGCCGAGGCTGCAATCGGAATTGCAAGTCACGATGGAGACTCCCGGCGAGGATGGTCTGCATTCGACGATGCACTTGAGGGGATACGTGGTGCGCATCGATGCGGGCACGGAGAAGGGGCACAGCGCGGTGGGAGTTGTTTTCACGGATTAGGTTTTGCCGGAGAGGAAGCTTATCACTTCCTGCGAATCCTCAGGCTTTGCAGTTGCCAGGAATTCTGAGAAACTCAGCATCCTGC
>JBARBE010000024.1:0-15471 GCA_049792735.1 Candidatus Acidiferrum sp. | reverse complement strand
TGTCAGAACCAAGCAAAGAAGAATTGCTGGCGCGGATTGCGGAGCTGGAAAAGCAGGCGGGGTCGAGAAAAAAGGGGAGTCTGGAATTTCGCGTGGGGGAAAAAGGCGGAGTGAGTGTCTATGGACTGGGGAGATTTCCCGTCACGCTGTATTACGAGCAGTGGATACGTCTGCTGGATATAGCGGGCGAATTGCGGGCGTTTCTTGAAGAGAACAAGAGCAAGCTCAAGCTTAAGAACGCGGAATAGAATTCCGCACGCGTCCATCTCCAATAAATCCAGACGCCACAAAAAACGGGGCTAATGCATGTCCTGCATGCCGTGCATGGCGAAGATGTTGTCGAGGCCGTGTTCGTAGGGATAGACGTGAGTCATCCAGCCTAGAACGACTGGGTGGAAGCGGCCACCGGCGGCGGAACAAGCGTCTTCCGTCGCAATGGAACCGGCCAGGCCGAATTTTGTCCAATCCGCGGTGCGCAACTGACCAAGCCGCGGAAAGCAAAGATTCGTGTGTAAATGCCACATGGCGATGCTCAGCGGGATGCGGGCGTTCAATTCGTCTTCGGAGGCGGTCCGGGGCATGGTGTACATGGCGCCGACGAGTTCATAGCCCGAGGCGGTTTTCTTGTAAAGCAGAGAGGTGGGCCTTGCGGGATCGAAAGAGAAAGACTCCAGAAACCCGTTGCGATAGTTCGTGAAGTGATATTCGGGCTGCGGAATGTTTGGCAGGAAGATTCTGTAACCATCCGCAAGGGCGACATGGTAGTCCTTGTATTTTTCGATGCTGGCGCGAAGTTCGGTGACGACTTCGTTGGCGCGCTCGATGTCTCCGGGCTGCTGCGGGCGCATGGAAGTCATATACATGTGAAGGTTGTGTGAGTTGTGGCGCCCCGGGGTCATGGCCGCGACGGCATCTTTTTCGCTGGCCTTTTCGTCGTTCATGTCCATTCCGGGCATGGACTTGGTTTGCGGCTCGGCGGCTTCCTGTGGCTCTGTATTCTGCATGCCGGGCGCGTGGTGGCCGGGCATGGCGGCCAGTAATACCGTGACGACAAAGATGGCGCCGAGGACCATCGCGGTTTTTGCGGCGAGATGAAACAACGTTCTACGGGCTGACATGAAAGCTCTCCTCACTCAATAATACGAAAAAAAAGGTGTCGGAATTTCAGCACTCGCATTGCGGGTTCCTTCGGAAAAACTGTCCGGAGGGACAGGGAATGGAGGTTAAGGAGGTATAGGAAGTAAAGGAGGTAGAGGACAGTGAAGCGCGTCTGGGATCAGAGTTTGCGGCGACGAAACGATTTCGCGTGGCGTGCTAAAATCGACGCGTGAAAAAGCAAAGAGTGGAACCGGCGAAACTACTGACGGGCGGTGTCGCGCCGCCGGGCGACAAATCTATATCGCATCGCTACGCGATGTTGGCTGCTTTGGCGGAGGGGACGAGCGAGCTGAGGAATTTTGCGGCAGCCGCGGATTGCCATAGCACGCTTGATTGTATGAGCGCGTTGGGCGCGGACGTCAAAGTCGAAAAAGAGCTGGTTAGGATTATCGGACACGGCACGCGAGGGCTCAAAAAAAGCTGGCGGGCGCTGGATGCGGGGAATTCCGGGACGACGATGCGGCTGCTCACCGGTATTTTGGCGGGGCAGGAATTCGACACAAAACTTTCGGGCGATGGGTCGTTGCAGAAAAGGCCGATGAAGCGTGTGGTGGGGCCGCTGCGAGAGATGGGCGCGGACATTCGCGCACGGGAAGATAATTTTGCTCCGCTGGAAATTACAGCAGCTCGGCTGCATGCAATCGACTACCAAATGCCGATGGCCAGCGCGCAGGTGAAGTCGGCGGTGCTGCTTGCAGGGATGTTCGCGGAGGGCGTGACAAGCGTGACGGAACCGGCGCGGACGCGAGATCATACGGAGCTGGCACTGGAAGAATTCGGCGCGGCGATCGAGAGGCACGGGCGAACGACAAAAATTCGCGGACTTTTCGGCGGAAATGGGGCGGGGAAGCTAACCGCGAAATCCCTGGATGTGCCCGGCGATCTGTCTTCGGCGGTGTTTTTCATCGCGGCGGCCTCGCTGCTGCCGGATTCCAGCATTGCGATTCACAATGTGGGTTTGAATCCGACGCGCACGGCGATTTTGGACCTGTTTGCGGAAATGGGCGCTTCGATTCAGATGCTTTCGCTGAAAAGTTCGCACGGAGAAATTGTTGGTGATCTCGCCGTGAAGGGCGCGCCGCTGAAAGGTGGGGTGATCGAAGGCGAGCGGATTCCCTTGGTCATCGATGAACTGCCGATGCTGGCGGCGCTGGGGCCGTACACGGAAGAAGGCATCGAGATACGAAACGCTGCCGAGCTTCGCGTGAAAGAGAGTGACCGCATCGCCGTGCTGGTGGAAAATTTGCGGCGCATGGGAGCGACGGTTGAAGAACGTCCCGATGGATTAAAAGTGGAGGGGCGGCGGGCTGGGAAATTGCGGGGCGCGGAAATTGAGCCGCATGGAGATCACCGGATTGCGATGGCATTCGCGGTGGCGGGACTGGCGGCGGAGGGCGCTACCGTGATTCGCGACGCGGATTGCGCGGGGGTTTCCTACCCGAGGTTTTTTGAGGATTTGAACCGGTTGGCGGAACGATAGGGCGAAATGCGCATTGCATTGGGCACGTTCGTTAGCTTGTTTTGCGGATCGCGATCGAGCCGTAGCTGGTCTTCAGCGTGATTTTGGGCCCGCGTTGCTTGCCATAGCTTCCTTCCAAATGAGAATCGCCGGAGTCCGTCGAAGATTTCTTCAAGCTGTCGGCAGAAAATTCCGAATCAATATCGCAGGAATGGCAGTCCGCCTGGATGTTGAAGTTCGCGGATTCCGGAAGAGTCAGGGAGATGCTGGCGTTGGAATTGGTCACTCCAATATCTTGTTTGGGAGGGGAAGAATAGCGCAAGGAGACATCGCCGTCGCGGTTGTCGACATTGACTTTGCCGGCGGCGTTTTCGATGGTTACGGAATAGCGGTTGGTGCGAAGGGCGATATCTCCGGGCGCGTCGGCAATTTCGAGATTGCCGGAGCTGACTTCCAGGTGGCCGGTGAGCGCGGTCAGCGTGAGATCGGTGCGTTGCGAGATGAAGCGGAGGCCTTTGGCGACTTTATCGGCGCGAATCGGGCCGTAAAATTCACCGTCGAGTGTAAAACTCCCTGTAGCGGTCGCGACATCCACCTCGCCGCCATTTCCTGAGATTTTGATATCGCCCTTGGTGTCGGAGACTTTGACGTCGCCGTGATGCATTTCGATAGTCACATCGCTGCCCGTGTCACGCACTTCGACGTCGCCGCTGCTGCTGGTTACGGAGACGGGCATGGCCATGTCCGAAACATTGATATCGCCTTGTTCGTTGCGGACGGTGAGCGAGGCTTTTTTCGGGACTTGGATATCCATGTCGATGCTGACGCGATCGTCGCCGGCGCTCATCCCCGTGGGATGGACTTCGTAGCCGTCGCCGGTCTGAACAATTTCCACGGAAACCGGACCGGCGCGGCGCTGGGCGTCGGATTCGCTCCAGGCGTGGACATTTTTCTTGCCGGAGACACGAATTTCGGGAGTATCGCTGGCGCGAACGGTGATTTCGCCGCGGCCGCCGCGAACGGTGATGCGCGCATTCGCGGGGACGCTTAGGGGAGTGACGTCCAAATCGAAGGGATAAGCGTCGCCGGAAAATTCGACGGGAAGGCGACCGGGCATTGCGCGTTTGGCGTAATCAACGGCGACGACGACGCTCAAGAGAGTGATCATGCCGATGACCAGCAAAACTTCGCCGCCGGTGATTCGCGCGGAGCCGGGATCGTCGGAGCGACTGGCGGCCATTCGTTCGTAAAGCTTAATCAGCCCTAAGAAGATGAGCGCGAGTGGCCACCAATGGACGAGTAAATCGCCAATCTCGAGGCCGTGATAGTTATGCAGAAGCAGAATGACGCCAACGATTAAGAGAACGAGGCCTGAGAAGATTCCGCTGGTGCTTTGGCGGCTCCTGGCCATCTGGATTTATTGTCCTTGCCCTGGATAAGTTGTGGGCGCCACGCTTGATGGAGAGGTAGGCACGCCAGGGGTGGTTGGAGCCGCAGCCGGCATGGGCGGTACCGATGAGACATGGCCGTCGGTGGGTGCCAAGGCACAGGCCAGGCTCATTAGACCAATGACGATAATGATCACGGGATAGGTGTTGCTGAAATCGAAATAGCCGCCGCGCATTTCTTGAAGAAGAAAAAGTACGCCGACAGTCACAATGATGACCGGGCCTCGAAGGCCGCGAATGGTGCAACGCTGGCAGTTGCAATGAACATGATTACTCATCGTTGTTAGTCCTCACGAAAATTTCTCCTACTGGCCGCGATTCATGCGATTTCGGAACATCAAAATGCCGATAGCGATCAGAATCAAAGGCCAAAATTGCGAGACGCGGTACCACGGGAACCAGTCAAAATTGTTGAGCAAAAGCAGCAGACCTGCGCCGATCAACAGGATCGGCCCGATGGGGCGATTCCTGCTGAAATTATCGAGAGGGTCCGAAAGAGTTTGGCCAGCGCGTTTGGCTTGCGCAGTGCGCAGAGCATCGATAGGCATGTAAATCCACAGCGCAGAGATACAAATCCACAACGCGGCTTCCGCGCCGCCGCTCATGGCGCCATTTACACCGGCGATGAAGAGAACCAGAAAAATTGCGAGATGGACCATGCCCTTGCCGTATTGCTCGTTATAGAAGGCGCCAAGACCCGGTAGGAATCCCAGAAAGAAAGCGAGGACGGGGCTTGGACCAATTCCAGGGGACGCAGGAGGCGGCAACGCCGGGTTCGGGGCTAGCGGCGGAACTCCAGGTTGCCCCGGTTGGATAGCAGCAGGCGGCGCAGAATGGCCCATGCCGCTGGCCAGGCAGTCCTCGCAGTAAAGAACGTCGCGTACGGGCCGAATGCAATCCGGGCACATGGGCTTGCCGCAATTGCGGCAGTAGCCCGTTGCGTCCACTTCAGAATGGACGGCACACTTCATGGAATACTCCTTGTAAGCATCCTTCCACAGAATGCACTGCCGACCGATGGCACTTCCGTGGCGAGAACCTCAAGCTCTCTGCGGATGCTGTTGGCGCGGTTCTGCTGCCGCGGAGCGTCCGGCCGAGTGCTGTCTGTGCTGCCCGGCGCTTTGCCCGGAGTGGTCTGCGGCATGGTGGTCTCCGGAGTAGCGGGCAAAGTGTTGTCCTGGTTCAAGCGGGACTGAATTTCGTAGACGACGCGAAGATCGCTGACAAACTTCGTGGTATGGGCATAGGCCAGATGCGCCTGCCGGTCCACGTTGCGGGCAATGTTCACGAGGGAAAAGTCTGCGAGCTTCGGCTTGCGCAGCGAGATGCCAGAGGCGGCCAAAAGGATTGCCGCGGAAGCCGCGATCGAAACGGCGCTATAGGCAAATCGCGGCGACGCCAACCCGCCCAGCCAGCCGAATGCGACGCGCCAGCCTTTCTTGGTTTCCCTGGGACCAATCGTTTGGTTCAAAATCAAAGTGACTAATTGCGGAGGCGGCGCGATCTGCTCCATCGAACGCAGACCGCTGACCAAGTGAGAAACGCTGGCCACGATTTGCACGCAGTTCTCGCAAGTATTCGCGTGCATGTCGAATGCACGCCGCTCGTCGGGAGTAAGGAGTCCGTCGAGGTAATCGCTTAGACGCGCTTCGGTTTGTTCACAAGTCCAGGTCATGCCATTCTCCGCGCCGGGTCCCAAGACAATTCACAAAAAGAGCCGCGACTCATGACGGGCGCACTCCCATCTGTTGCAAGATGCGCGCTAGTTCGATTCGTCCGCGGTTGATTCTTGATTTCACAGTTCCTTCCGGCACATCCAAAACCTGACGAATCTCGTTGTATTCGAGTTGCTGCAAATCCCTCAAGATAACCGCTTCGCGAAGTTCCGGCGAAAGCTTGATCAGCGCGGTCTGCACCTGCGAGCTGAGCTCGGCCAAGAGCAATTGCTGATCCGGACGCCGGCCCGCTGATTCCTTGTTTTCTACGACCGGCATAGCGTCCTCGAGCGAGTCCGTGATGCGGTCGCGCTTGGTGCGCCGGTAATGATCGATCAAAAGATTGCGCGTTACGCTGGTCATCCATGTGGCGAAACCGCCGTAAGCGGAACGATAGCTCCCAAGAGTTTTATACACCCGGAGGAAAACCTCTTGCGACAAGTCTTCAGCCTCTGTGCCATTGCCAGTAAACCGGTAGCAGATGTTGAAGATGCGGCGCGTGTGACGGCGCACAAGTTCCTCCCAGGCCGAACCGTCGCCCTGGAGGCAATGCTGGACCAGTTGGGCGTCCTGCTCCAACGTCTCATCAGCCTCGAATCCCGCTACGGTGACCAGTTTGACCCAAAAGTTGCATTGAGCCAACTTCGGCCTGCAACTATGGAACGCAAACTGCTCTCCAAAAGTTCCGTCTAGTTCTGGCCCGGACGACCGACCGCAAGTGGTGGCATCTTACTCGGTGAGTCGCCTCACATACAAGGCCGCGCGTCTCGCGCCGGGGAGCCGAGTCCTCCTGCGTTGAGATCGGAGCCTCGAGGCTGCAGCTTTCCAGTAGGTACCCTGTAGATACAGGAGGGCGCCATGAAAACGCAACTCGCGAAATGGGGAAATAGTATGGCCGTGCGCATCCCGAAGCCCGTTGCTATACCAGCCGGGCTGAAAACCGGAGATGATTTGGAAGTAGCTGCCGATGGTCCCGGGAGAGTGCGATTACGAAAGCCACGGACCAAGCCAACCCTGGTATAGCTAGTCTCCCAGATGACTCCTGAAAACCTGCACAATGAATCAGATTGGGGCGAGCCGGTCGTGAAGGAATTTTGCTAACCCGCGCGCCGGTCGCTTGAGAGCCTGGATGGTGTTCGGGCTTGCTAACCCCCCACGTTTATTTGTAAAGACTGATTCTAAAGGGTTTAGCCTTTCGCTAAGTTCTTTAGAATCAACACTTGCGGATGGTCCGTAAACGCTGATTCTAATGGATTTGGTTGTGGCCTGGGAGCGAGGTACGGGGCCGCTCTCGTTTGTTCGGAGAACAAAAAACCTGGGCCGAAAAACGGGCTTGAGAAAGCAAAAACGCCAATCTGGAGATTGGCGTTCCCGGGTATGAAACACAATGTTGCCCAGAAAGCAATATACGCGAGAGGTACCAGATTGTCAAGAGAAACGTGAAAAAAAGAGAAAAATTGGTGACACATGTTGGTCTATTTCGGGTTAGGAGCGGCCGCGGATACTAAATAGAACCGGCAGCGCGCGGGCTTGCCTTGACGCGTCGGATGGCGACCGTTAGTCTGACAAGCACATGCGCTCATCATGGAGGAAGCTGCTCATACTGCTGGCAGCGTTGCTTGCGGTAGGATTTGCGATCTATCGCTTTGGGGGAACACTCCATGGAGCGAGCTTCAGCGGGGCGAAATTGTGGTTCGCGCTGCGAAATGCGAATCCCTATTTGCTATTAATTTCAGTGGTGGCCATTTACATCTGCTACGCGATTCGGGCGCTGCGGTGGGGCGTCTTCCAACAAAATCTGGGAGCGTCGAATTTTTGGCCAATCCTTGGGATGACATTGGCAGGGTTCGCTGCCGTTTTCCTATTGGGGCGGGCTGGAGAGCCGGTGCGTCCGTTGCTGCTCGCCCGAAAAGAAAAGTTGCCGATCGCGAGCATGTATGGCATATACGCCCTCGAAAGAATCTTCGACATCGTTAGCGCGGCAATGATCGCAGGGTTGGCGCTGCTCGTGGAAACGCGGCACGTTCCTGTGGCGGGGACGACCGGGGCCGTCCTGATTGGGGGCGTCGTCGGAGTTATCGGATTTTTGATCTATTTCCGATTGCATGGAACCGCAGCTCTCGAGAAAGCGTTGAAAGGATGGCGGAGGTCGCCCGGGTGGCGGCTGAAGGTTGCAGAAATCATGCTCGGGTTTGCACGCGGAGTGCAGATCATACGGAGCTGGGGCGAGTTGGGGCTCTCCGTGTTTCTCTCGGTGGCTCATTGGACGCTGGTGTTCTTCGTGTACGTTTGGGTGACGCGCAGCTTTGGAGGAAAATTCGAGTCCCTTTCGATGGGCGATGTCCTGCTCCTGATGGCGTTTACGCTTGCCGGGTCGGTGTTCCAGCTGCCATTGGCAGGCGGGGGATCGCAATTGGCGGCAATTTCTGTATACAAGTTCTTTGGGGTGGCGAACGAGCCGGCGACGGCGGCGGCCGTAGTGTTGTGGTTGATTACGTTTGCGGCGTGCAGTCTTGTGGGCGCGCCATTGCTTGTACATCAGGGACTCTCTCTGGGGAAATTGAAGGAATTGGCAGAGCACGAAAAAGAAGAGGTCGAGCTGGAGCAGGAGAGCCGCGAAATCACGGAGCGGTGAATAAACCGGTGAGGAGAAACCTCGAGTGAAGTGTCCGTTCTGTGCGCATCTGGATGATAAGGTAATCGATTCCCGCGAGGGCCGCGCCGGAGACACCATACGGCGGCGTCGGGAATGCCTCAAGTGCAGCCGCCGATTTACAACCTATGAGCGCATCGACGAAATTCCTTACATGGTCATCAAGAAGGACGGGCGGCGCGAACGCTTCGAGCGGCAGAAGATTTTGCAAGGCTTGCTGAAAGCTTGTGAGAAGCGGCCGGTCGCCACGCCGAAGCTCGAAGCTATCGTCGATGAAATCGAGAGCGTGGTCCATGAGGCGACCGAGCGCGAGCTCACCACGACGGAAATCGGCGAAATGATCATGCACCGGCTGAAGAAGCTCGACAAAGTGGCGTACGTGCGCTTCGCCTCGGTGTACATGGATTTCAAGGACGTTCAGGAATTCATGTCGGAGCTGAAGAATTTATTGAAAGACCGCTCGAAAAAATGAGCGCAGCCTCAACGCGGCCAGACGCCCGCGGTAAACGTGCGAATCGTCGTGAACCCTAATTTTTGGTAAAGTTGAACGGCGCCGTAATTTTCCGAAGTCACCGTGAGCGTTAATTCCTTGAATTTCATGGTGCGCAGCGTTTCGGCCGAGGTCTGCATCAGCATGCGGCCGATGCCGTGCCCTTGATAGCCTGGAAGCACGCAGATTTGCGTAGTGTGGCCAACGCCGGGAGACACCTCGCTGGTGAGGACCGCGGCGACAAGGTCGTCGCTGCCTGGCTGGCGCAGCACGAACGAAGCGCCCGGGACGAAATGGCCGCAGCCGGGCAGCAGAATAATGTTTTTTAGGAATTTCAGAGCGCCGGAACGGCTGCGGTACTGATCGTTAATTTCGCCGTCGACGTGATTCGCGTACGCCAGATAAATCAGCTTGGCGCATGGCTCGAAGTAACGGTCATTCCAGCGGTCCAGGCGCATTCCGGCGGAAACTCCCGGCTTCGCCTCGGGCAGCTTCTGCAGATCCTGGAGCATGAATTGACGCGAGTAGAGGCGGAATCCTTGATCGCTGAGCGGAACTTCCACCGGCCCGCAGAAGGGCATTAGCTGCGCTTCGATGCGCGAAAGCTGGGGAATGGCGCGCATGGAGAAGAGCATCTCGTCGAGCAAGCGCTGGCCGATGCTCGCCTGGGAATATTTCGCGGAAACGTAAAGTCCGCCGATGAGGCCTTTCTGCTCTTCCAGCACATAGAAGGAATAGCCCGCTGCGCTGCCGTTTTCGAAGGCCACGCATCCCGCAAGCGCGTGCGCGTCCAGGAATCGCTTGATCAATTCCAGAGCGCTTCGGTAATCCCAATGGAGTTCGTCGCGCCAGTGGCGCGCTTCCTCTTCAAGGAGCGGCTCAAGTTGGCGGACCGTCGTCTGGCGCAAGTCGACAATATTCATGGATAAAGAGGACTGCTGCGCGGCCCCCGCCGCCCGTCCCTATGATAGCTGAATCGGAGGCCACGCAATCAAGCTGGAGTCCGCGCCGATACAATTCCGACACAATGCTGCAAGGCTGCGAGAAATGGCACGGAAAAGGTGTGCTAACATCGCGCCAGTCGCGCTTATTCTGTGAGAGGCAAGGAACTGCGGCGCGGGCCGCGCAGCTACCCGGACCAAGAATGTCAATCCTGTACGAAATCCGCTATCCAACGAAGTGGTATACGAAACTTTTCATGGCTGTTCTGGCGCTGGCGTTTTTTGCCGTGCTAGCGACGGCCGCTATTGCCGGCTTTCTGGTCTATCGGATCGTCAAGCCGCAGCGCACTGGCAGCGAAATCGATATGAACAGCTTTCCGGGCAAGCCGGAGCTGGTGGATTTTACTGTTCAGGATTTGGGCGCGCGGCATGGCTGGTTCTTCCCAGGATTGCGCGGGGCTCCAACCATCATTTTGTGCCACGGGTACGGCTCGAGCCGCGGCGAATTGCTGACGCTTGTTTCGGCTTTGCAGGATCACCAGTACAACGTCTTTGTTTTTGATTTTGCGGCGCACGGCACGATTGATGGGATTACCACGTTTGGCTATCGCGAGGCGGACGAGGTCCGTGCGGCCGTTGATACGGTCGCGGCGCGGAGCGACGTCGATCCCGGCCGGTTCGGATTGTGGGGCTACAATTTGGGGGCTTACGCCGCTTTGCGCGAGGCGGAGTACGACAAACGCATCCGCGCCATCGTGCTGGATTCTGTTTACGACCTGCCGGAACAAATGGTGAAGATTGGCGTGGAGCGCAGCGGGCTCGGCGGATTTCCGCTGATGGTGCGCTCGGCGGAATTTAGTTTTACGTGGCTGAATTACAAGTACCGCGAAGATCCGCCGCTTTCGAAAAAGTTGATCAACCTCGCGGGGGTGCCGAAATTATTCATTGAAGCCTCCGACGATCCCGAGCTCGCGGATATCACGCGCCAAATGTTTGAAAAGGCGCCCGAGCCGCGCGACCAAATGATCATCCCCCATGGTAATTTTGTTGCCATGGACGACAACGACAAGCGCGACTACGAAAATCGCGTTGTCAGCTTTTTCTTACTGAGGCTGCCGGCTACGGGCGGGGCCCACTGAAGTTCTCGGCGTTACATGTGAAACAGACCATCTTTCTTCTGCACCGCCGAGCGGAACTTGCTCACACTCGAAACCTTTTTTTCTCAGGCGCCGGCAGTCCATCGAACCATCGATGACGTAAGCATCTAGCCTCGCACTTTGGTTCCAATCCGGAATCTCTCGATGCAGGTAAAAATTGAGAGCGTACCGGGTGCTCCGACTGACTCCCAGATAAAAGAATGTCCGCTCCAGGGGAACGCGATGCGTGATCAATTGAAGAGCGAAATCTTTCTGCCCAAAATAGATTGGCTCGAGATCATTCAAGATCCCGTCTGCAGGGAACAATGGGCCGACCAACCCAATTACGGCAACGATTAGACAAGCGTTTTGGAAGAGGCGGTGTTTCGAAACCAGGAACGTTAAGCCGAGAAGTATATTCGGCATCGCGAGAATTAGAAGAACGCGGAGCACCGCAAACAAGACGGGAGCTGAGTCTCTAACTGCGTGGATTCTAGCTGCCCCTGCGAGCTCGGCGACAACAAAGATTCCCAGTCCAATCGTGAGAGAAACAGCGCCGAAAAGCGTTCGCCGCTTGCCCGCGAGGGCTAGATATCCGCGACTCAGGATTAGCCCAACGGGCGGAATGGCGGGCAGGATATAACCCGGAAGCTTCGATTGCGAGGCCGAGAAAAACGCGACACAAAATATGATCCAACTACCAAAAAAAAGTATATCAGCGGACAGCGTTCGGGAACGCGCAGCAGGCGCGATCGAAGGCACTGCCGTCCAGAGAAAGAGGATGGACCACGGAAGAATAGCGAGGAGAAAAACCGGGCCGTAAAACCAGAAGGGCTGGATGTGCTGGAATTCGGGAGTCAGGTAACGTTTGAAATTGTGTTCGATGATGAAGACGCGGAAAAAATCGTGGTTGCGGCGGGCGCAGAGGATGTACCAGGGAAGAGCGGTGAGACAGAACGCGGCGACGGCGGCGGGATGAAGCAGGCGAAATGCGTCGCGCCAGCGCTTCGTAAAGATACCCCAGAAGAAAACGGCACCACCGCAGAGAATGATTCCGGCAGGCCCTTTTGCTAGCACGGCGAGGCCCAGAAAAAGGCCGAATAGAACGAGGGCACTCCACGGCGTAGATAGGCTTGTAGGGGCGGGGATTGCCCCGCCTTCTGCTGCAGGAATAAGGCGCAGCACAACCGCCGCGTAGACCATCGCAATCGTCAGCATTCCGCTGAAAGGCATATCCGTGGCAGCGGCATGGGAAAAACCGATCATGCCAACGGTTGTGGGCAGCAATAGCAGTAGCCAGCGCGCGGTTTCTGCCCCATACATCCGCCACGCCAGCCACGCCAGCGCAAGCGTTGCAAGCAGGGCAGAGATCGCGCTAGGCAAACGCGCCGCCGCTTCGCTGACGCCAGAAACTTTAAAGCTGATCGCCGCGCCCCAATAATAGAGCGGAGGCTTCTCAAACCATGGCTGGCCATATAGCCGCGGCGTAACCCAATCGCCCGTTTCCGCCATGGCTCGAGCAATCCAGGCGTAGCGCGGTTCGTCAGGGCCAACAAATCCGATCGCGCCGAGGTGGCTGAAATAGCAAACGTAGAGAGTCGCGATGATGAGAAGCCCCCAGCCGATGCGGGCTGAGGGGCTGGGCTGCGATTTCTCGAGGCCGGCAGTAGGTGGTTCGGTCACGGAAGGAAAAGTCTAGCATTGAACCTCTATCTTCGAACCGGGCACCTCTTGCATACTGTCGCGCGTCGGCCGCTGCCTGGCCGTCCCGCACAACGATGAAGGAATGGCTCGAATACGCCGGCGTTTGGCTGATCTTGAAGAAGATGGGCATCCTTCCGCGTCGCATCGCGCGCGGGTACGCTGCGTTCTTGGCGAGACTGGTCTTTTCCTTGCGACCAAAGCTGGAGAAGACCGCGGAGTACAACCTGCGGCTCGCGTTTCCGGATTGGACCCACGCGCAGCGCAAGGACGCCACACGCAAAATGGTGCGCAATCTCGGCTGGATGGCTTCGGAATTTGCACATTTTCCCCGCCTCACGAAAGAAAACATCGTAAAAGTAGTCATCCTCGAGGGCCACGAAAACTTTCTGGAAGGCCAGCGGCGCGGCAAAGGTGTGCTTTACCTGACGGGCCATATCGGTGCTTGGGAGCTTTCCTCCTTTGCGCACGCGGTCTATGGCTATCCACTGCATTACATGGCCCGGCCGCTCGATAATCAGCGCCTCGACGCGCTTGTCAACCGCTACCGCTGCGCGTCAGGAAACCGCCCCATCTTCAAAAACGAATCCGCGCGCGTGATGCTCAAAATTCTGAAAGACTGCGGTACCGTCGGCATTCTCGCCGACCAGAACACCATGCCAGCGGAAGGTGTTTTCGTCGATTTCTTCGGCAAGTCTGCCTGTACGACGACCGGTCTCGCTCGCGTGGCTTTGCACACCGATGCAGCCGTCGTCCCTGGATACGCCTATTGGGATGACTCTATCCAAAAATACCGACTGAGGTTCGAACCGCCGGTGGAATTAATTCGTACTGGCAATACCGAGCGCGACGTTCTTGAAAACACGCAACGCTTCACCAAGATAATTGAGGAAATTATTCGCAAACACCCTGACCAATGGGTTTGGGTTCACCAACGATGGAAGAACAGGCCACCGGGCGAGCCCGCGCTGTATGATTTCTGAGAGAGGTCTTCGAAGATGCGAACGGCAAAATCGTTAGCGGAAGCAATCGGCGCGCGGCTTGAAGGAGATGGGGCAGTCGAGTTGCGCGGTGTAGCGGCTCCCGAGCGCGCTGGCCTGCATGATCTCATCTATCTCGAAGGCGCCAAGCACCTGGATCGCGTCGGTGCTTCAGCCGCGTTGTGCGTAATCGTTCCAGAAAAGGTTTCCCTGGCAGGGAAGACCATCCTCCGAAGCGCCCAACCCAAACTGGCATTCGCCAAAGCGGCCGCTCTAATCATTGAAAGAGCTCCGATCGCGATCGGAATCCATCCGACCGCGATTGTCGCGCATCTCGCAAGAATCAGTACGAGCGTAGGAATCGGCCCGTTCGCAGTGATCGGCGAAGACGCCCACATCGGCGAAGGCACGCAAATCGGCGCGCATAGCGTGATCGGCGCGGGCTGCTGGATTGGCGACCACTGCCGCATTCACCCGCGGGTAACGCTCTATGCCGGCGTTCGCATTGGGCATCGCGTGGAAATTCATTCCGGTGCTGTCATCGGAGCGGACGGTTTCGGCTACGCCCAGGGAGAAGGGCGCTACTGGAAATTTCCGCAAGTGGGCATCGTGGAAATCGCCGACGACGTTGAAATCGGCGCGAACACCTCCATCGACCGCGGTTCGCTCGACGACACCCGCATCGCCGAAGGCGTTAAACTGGATAATCTCGTGCATATCGGCCACAACTGCCAGATCGGTGCGCACACCATTATGGCGGCGCAAGTCGGCCTCTCCGGCTCCTGCGAATTCGGCAAGCGCGTCGTCGTCGGCGGCCAAGCCGGCTTCGGCGAAAAATGCTATCTGGAAGATGGCGCGGTCATCGGCGGCCAGTCCGGCGTTTTGGGCGGGAAAACAATTCGAAGTGGGCAGACGGTGTGGGGAACGCCGGCGCGTCCCCTCGAAAAATTTAAAGAGCAATTCGCGTGGCAGTCGCGTCTTCCGGAACTCGCCGCGCGCATCAAAGAGCTGGAAGCGAAACTGGAAGCCAAGCGGGAAGGGAAGTGAAATGAGTGAATCGCCCCAATGGCGCGTGATTGTAGTTGGCGGGCACACCCGCAGCATCGGGAAGACGCAGCTCGTTTGCGACATCATCAGCGCGTTCCCGCAAGCGAATTGGATCGCCGGAAAAATTACGCAATACGGCCACGGCGTCTGCGCGCAGAACGGCCATGATTGTGACTGCGCTCCCGACGAACACGCGTGCGCCATCGAATGGGAAGCGCATTCCCAATCCGGCACAGACAGCGCCCGATTTCTGGCGGCAGGTGCCAAAAAATCTTTTTGGCTGAGAACGAAGCAAGGATTCCTGGCCGAAGGCCTGCCGTTGATGCGTAAAGCTTTGGCGGAAACTGGGCGGGAAGCAGGGCAAGAGTCCCTACCGCTCATCCTCGAAAGCAATTCTCTCCTGCAATTTCTCAAGCCGAGTCTCTATTTTGCGGTTATCGATCCGGCCCGTGAAGATTTTAAGGACTCCGCCCGCGTCGCTCTCGATCGTGCCGACGCTCTCATCCTTCGCGGTTCGATGGACTCGCCTGCTGCCTCGCCGTCCTGGATAAAACTCCCCGCGAATCTCCTACGCACCAAACCCTCCGTTTCCCAGCGCGAGGGCGAGCCCCTGCCCGAGCCTCTGCACGTCCTCATCGAGAGGGCGTTGCAAGCCCCGGCAAGTATCACCCTCTGACAACGATTTCGTAACTCCCTAGCATCTTAGAAGTTGACCCGATGCGCCAAGACGGCGATAATTCACT
>JBARBE010000023.1:0-11720 GCA_049792735.1 Candidatus Acidiferrum sp. | reverse complement strand
GGCCGAGCTGGCGCTGGTGCCGCAACGACCGGCGGCGCCGCTGCGGGAGCGCTGCCAGCGGCGATGACCGCCTCAATGTCCTGTTTGCTGATGCGCCCGCCCGCGCCGGTCCCCGGAACCGTGGACAAATCAATCCCATGTTCGGCAGCCATCCGTCGGACGAGCGGCGAGCTGTGAATGCGCTCACCGGTGCGTTGGGGCACGGCGGCAGGGGTCGTCGGTGCTGGCGCAGGCGCGACAGGCGCCGGGGCCGCAGGTCGTGGTGCCGCCGGCGCTGCCGCTGCGGGAGCCACTGCTGGCGTTAGTGCGGCCGCCTTCGCAGGAACGGGAGCAGACGCCGCCGCTCCGCCTGCGCCATCAATCACGGCCACAACCGTCTGAATTGGCACGGTCTGCCCTTCGCCAACCTTGATCTCCTTCAGCACGCCCGCCGAAGGCGACGGAATTTCCGCATCCACCTTGTCCGTCGAGATCTCAAACAAAGGCTCGTCCCGTTCGACTTTATCGCCCGGCTTCTTGAGCCACTTGGTGATCGTCCCTTCAAAAATGCTTTCGCCCATCTGCGGCATCACGACGTCTGTGGCCATGCGCATTCTCCTGTCCGGCTTCGAATTCTTCGTAGGGCCGCCCCGGTCGGAGCGCCCGTCCAAGCACCCTCTAATACCGCGCGAGTTCCTTCGCGGCGTCAAAAACCTTTTTCGCATTCGGCAAGAAATGTTCCTCAAGCGTCGGCGCGTAAGGCACCGGCGTATCCAGCGCCGTCACGCGCATCAGCGGCCCGTCCAAATCTCCAAACGCTTTTTCGCATAGAATCGCCGCAATCTCACCCGCGATTCCCCCCGTCTTCGTATCCTCGTGCACCACCAAACATCTGTTCGTCTTCTTCACCGACTGCAAAATCGTCTCTTCATCGAGCGGCAGCAGCGTCCGCAGATCGATCACTTCGGCTTCGATGCCTTCTTTCGCCAATGCCTCCGCGGCCTCCAGCGACGTGTGCATCATCGCCGCGTACGAAACAATCGTCAGGTGTTTGCCCTCGCGCCGCACCACCGCTTTCCCAATCGGCACGGTGTAATCGCCGGCAGGCACTTCTCCCTTGATCCGCCGGTACAAAAATTTGTGCTCGAAGAACAGCACGGGGTTGTTATCGCGCACCGCCGCCTTCAACAATCCCTTCGCATCGTAGGGCGTCGAAGGATAAATCACCTTCAACCCCGGCGTGTGCACGAAATACATCTCCGGGTTCGCCGAATGAAATGGCCCGCCGTGTACGCCTCCGCCCGAAGGCCCGCGCATCACCATCGGCGCCGGCGCGTTCCACAAATAATGCCCCTTGGCCACGAAATTCGTAATTTGATTGAACGCGCAAACGATAAAATCAATGAACTGCAGCTCCGCAATCGGCCGCAGTCCCATGTAGCTCATCCCGCAAGCCGCTCCGATGATCGCGCTCTCGCTGATCGGTGTATCGATGACTCTTTCCCAGCCGAACCGCTCGAGCAATCCCTCGCTTGTCTTGAACGCGCCGCCGTACACGCCCACGTCCTCGCCGAGCAGCACCACCGCGGGATCCCGCTCCATTTCCTCGAACATGGCCTGCTTGATGGCTTCGAGAAACGTGATTTGCGTCCCGTTTGCCGCGCTGTTGTTGGCCGCCATGGCTATCTCCGCGCCTTTCTCGATGCGCCGGAACTTACCGCCTTTACAGGAGCTTTTGCTGGCGGCTTGGCGGCAGCTTTGGCCCCGTTTTTCTTAGCCGTGTGAGCCTCGGGATTTTCTATCGTGTTTTTCGTATCGCCAAAATGAATCGGTGCGTTCGCGCCGCCAGAACTTTTGCCGGACCCAAATCCCGCGACCGTCCACACCGCCTTCACGCTCGATTTCGGCGGGGTTACTTCCGCAACCGGCCGTTCCCATTTCGGCTGGATCTTGTGGCACTCGTCGCCCGCGCAGTAAACTCCCGTTTCTGCGAACTCCGGCGGCGGCATCGGCGAATTTTCCGCGAACTCCCGCTCCGCCGCGAGCAGCGTGTCGATCTTTTCCTCGACACCCTTCTTACCCTTCGCATCGAGCAATTTCTCGCCCATCAGAAACTTCTCATACAAAGTGATGGGATCTCGTGCTTCCCAATACGCGCGCATTTCCTTCGGCACGTACTCGGCTGGATCGTGCTGCGCATGCCCCAACCGCCGGAAGCTCTTCGCTTCAATCAGGATCGGCCCTTCTCCCGCCCGCGCTCTCGCCACGGCTTCCCGCGTCGTCGTGAACACTTCCACCACATCGTTTCCGTCTATCGAATAGCTGGAAATTCCGTATGCCTTCGCGCGATCCGCCAGATTTTCCAGTGGTACCTGCCGCTTCACCGGCGTCGAGTACGCCCACAAATTATTTTCCAGGATGAGCACGAACGGCGCCTTCTGCGTGGCCGCAAAATTCAGTCCTTCGTGAAACACTCCGGTCGAGCTTCCTCCGTCCCCGATCCACGTCATCGTCACGATTTTCTGTCCCAGGTAGCGCCCTGCAATCGCCACCCCGGTCATCACCGGAATCAAATCCCCCAGCATCGAAATCGGCGAAACGATGTGCAGCTTCTCCAAATCTCCGAAATGGCTCGTCCCGTCTTTCCCCTTCGTCGGCGAACCATATTTCGCCATGTGCTGCATGAAAACGTCCCGCGGTGGCACGCCTTTCACCAAAAGCGCCCCGATATTGCGGATCATCGGCGCCAGCCAATCCTTCTTCTCCAGCGCGTACGCCGTTCCCACCGAAATCGCTTCCTGCCCCAAACTCGAGTACAGCCCGCCGACAATCTTGTTTTGCCGGAAGAGCTTCACCATCGTGTCTTCCACGGCGCGGTTCAGCCGCATGTAGTAGTACAGGTCCAGATACTGCTGCCGTGTCAGTTCCTTCTTCATTCCACTCTTCCTAAGCTGGTACGGCCACCTGCTGCTCCGCAAGCTCCAGCTTCGCCATCAACTCTTCCCGCGAGTCCGTCCTCATCTCCAACCCAAACACATCCCCAAAATGCCGCACCATCTTCACGACAACTTCGCGGACACTCACCGCCCGTCCCAGCAACTTCTCCAGCGAAGTCGCCTTCCGCCCCGCAATCCCGCAAGGCACAATCAAATCAAAATTCCTCAAATCCGTCGCCACGTTATAAGCAAATCCATGCGAAGTCACCCATCGGCTGATATGTACCCCGATCGCCCCCAACTTCTCCGCCGCGATTTCTTCTCTCTGTGAACTCTGTGAACTCTGTGTCCTCTGGGAACTCTGTGTAAATTCCTTTTCCTCGTCCGCCACCCAAATCCCTGTCTTCCCCTCTTCGCGATGCGCCGTAATCCCAAACTCAGCCGATGTCCGTATCATCACCTCTTCCAGCATCCGCACATACCAAACCACATCCTTGCGAATTGCCCCAAGCTGCAAAATCGGATACCCCACCAATTGCCCCGGCCCGTGATACGTAACGTCTCCCCCGCGGCTAGTCTCATAAAACTCCACCTTCCGTTGGCGCAGCACATTCTCCGAAACGAGCAGATGCTCTCGCTTTCCGTTTCGTCCCTGCGTAATCACCGGCGTATGCTCGCAAAGCAACAACGCATCCCCAATCGCGTCCGCCTTCCGCGCCGCAACAAGGCGCTTCTGCAGTTCGTACGCCTCAGCGTACCCAATCAACCCAAGGTTGAAAATGTCGCAGCTCTTCACCACTCACCAGTCAAAAATCACCAGCCGATTCTTCAAACGTTTATTTGCAACCCACGCACAGACGCGAACGCATCCCCCATCCCTTCCCAAACCGTCGGATGCGCGTGAATCATATTCATCATGTCGTCGATGGTCCCCTCGAGATTCAAAGTCGCCGCCGCCTCCGACAAAATCTCCGTCGCCAGCGGCCCGATAATATGAATCCCCAAAATCTCTCCGTGCTTCTCATCCGAAACCACTTTAATGAACCCGTTGTGATTCCCCAAAATCGTCGCCTTGCTATTCCCTACAAACGGAAACTTGCCCGTCTTCACCGCGTACCCCGCCTCGCGCGCCTGCTTCTCCGTCAACCCAATCGACCCGATCTGTGGCTCGCAATACGTCGCATTCGGAATCCGCGTCTTCAAAATCGGGTGCGTCGTTTTCCCCGCGATGTGCGTCACCGCAACAATCCCTTCCATCATCGCCGCGTGCGCCAATTGCGGCATCCCCGCCACGATATCTCCAATCGCGTACAAGCCTTTCTCATCCGTCTCGAAGTTCGCTCCCGTCAGCACAAATCCCCGGTCAAGCTTGGCCTGCGAGTTTTCGAGCCCGCAATTCTCCGTCATCGGCTTGCGTCCCACTGCCAGCAACAGCTTCTCCGCCTGCAGCGTCTGCGCCTTTCCATCCTTATCCTTGAACGACACCGTCACGCCCTTCGCGTCCTTCTTCACGGAATCCACCATGCTCCCCGTGAAAATTTGGATGCCCTTCTTCTTGAAATCCTTCTCCAACTCGGCGGAAACTTCCTCGTCTTCAACGGGCACCACCCGCGGTAGCGCCTCCAGAATCGTCACCTGGGTCCCAAACGAGTTATAAATCGACGCAAACTCCACGCCGACAGCCCCCGCCCCCACCACAATCAATGTCTTCGGAATGTCTGGCAGTTCCAAAATCGACCGGTTCGTTAGAATCGTCTTGTGATCCGGCTCAATTCCCTGCAACGCTCGCGCCTCGGACCCGCTCACCAGCAGCACTGCCCCCGCCTCGATCTCGCTCTTCTTCCCGTTGTTATCGACGCTCACTCGTCCCGGCCCCGCATAGCGCCCCCACCCCTGCACCCACTCCACCTTGTTCTTCTTGAAAAGAAATTCGATCCCCTTGGCGTGCTTCTTCACGATCTTGTCTTTGCGCGCCAGAATGTTCGCCCAATTGATTTTCAGCCCGCTCACTTCAAATCCCAGTTCCGCGCCATTCTTGAAGTGGTCGTATACATCGGCGTGGTGCAACAGAACCTTCGTCGGAATACACCCCACATGCAAACACGTCCCGCCGAGAAAGGGGTCCTTCTCCACCACAATCGTCTTCAATCCCAGCTCGCCCGCACGGATAGCCGCCACATACCCGCCTGGACCGCTCCCAATAATCGCCACATCATATTTTGCCACTCGTGATCTCCCTTCCGCAGACCCCGAAACTGGTCAGTCGCGTGCTCTGCTCTTGCCCTTCGCGTCGGCTTTTCTGCGGTCGCTCATTCGTTGGACTGCTTTGCGGTTTCACTGATGATCGGCCTGGACGCAAACCCCCCGACACATTTCGCAGATAGCCGACTCGCATCGAGCGGGTATCCCTCAGCGCGGACGTCGGCAATCCGGCAAATCAGCAATTTTAGCAGCCGCTCGCGGCCCCTGCAACCTAACCCGGAAGAGTGCTCTCGGGCAAGTTTGCGCCTCACTTGTAGCCGCCGGCCAACGCGCATTCACTGGCACGCCATCAAGAAGGTGCAATACATCGCCTCCCGGCGCGCGCCCTGCCCCGAAAAAGTTATCCACAGTTATCTATACAGTACCTTCTTTCTGTTAATATTTTACCCTTGCCTTTTGATTTACCGCTCTATATAGTCCCTCTACACTTACTGTGAGCCCAGGCCTAAGCTGCCTCTCGGCAATCCCAGCAAGCCTGCAAGTCAGGGGGACGGGCATCATGATCATGAAATCCGGAGAACGATGGCACTGCACGAATTCCGCATGCCGCTGCGAAGTGTTGGTCCAAACAAACAGCGAAATCGATGGAACCAATCCTCGCTGCGTTTGCGGCGCACTCATGAAAAAGAAATACGTCCCGCCGCACGCCACGTATTTGGAATTTTTGCGTCTCGATGAACCGGTCACGGCCCAAGCGGAGGCGCCGCAAGAGGTCAAACATGCGCGCTGAAACTCTCGTCCGTGCCGCCGCGCACCACCCCAAGCCTCTGGTCATCCGCGGAGGCCCTGCGCGAACCTTTGGAAGCCTGGTCAGTTCGCTCGCCCTGATTTTCTTGCTGGTGGGATCTTACCTGCTTCGGGACGCCTTCCTGCATCCCCTCGACGCCCAAGCCGTCTGCATCCTTGCCGCGGCGCTCAGCATTACTCTCTCGGCCATTCTGTTTTATTTTCTTTTTAAGCCCAAGCCTCGCCACGAGGTGCGGGCCCGAACCACGCGCGTCAGGCGCGCGGAATAGCCGAAAAGTATCTCTCTTCCAGCATTTGCCGGTGATGCAGCTCGTGCCCTGCCGTGATGTACGCCAGCGCCCGCACGCTCACCTCATTCTTATTCGCTGTCCCTCGCCTAAGCCACGCTTCCTTACTGAACGACCGGAACATCGCCAGCGTCGCGCTTCGCACCACCGCAAATTCTTCCGCCAAACTCGCCAGCGGGCGCTCATTGAATCCGCCGTCCCGCACATAATCGTCTTGCTCGAATCCTTCGATCGGCGTCTTGTCCCCTCGCGCAATCCGCAGCGCCCGGTAAGCGAAGATTCGCTCCGAATCGATGATGTGTCCGACAACGTCCTTCACAGACCATTTGTCCGCAGTATAGCGAAAATTACCCTCTCGCTCGCTCCGCCCCGCAAGCAGCTGCATCGTCTGCACGCGCTGCGCCTCCAGGGCACTCACTACGTCATTCCCCGGCACCAGCGTAATGTACTTCTCGTAGTACGGCGCAAACTCCCCGGGATCAGGTCTAGCCACTTTCATTTTCTCTCTCCCTTTTTGCAATATACCGTGTCAGCGCGTGCTCAAGGCGGTGAGGGATGTTGCCCCTTTCCGAATCCACAGCAATCTGGACCGTTTTCGCCTCGGCGCGACTTCGCAGAAAACCCCGCGCACCGTACCCGCGCCAAGCAATGCTATCATCCATAAAATGCGCATTGCCTTTCAAGGCGAGCCCGGCGCCTTTAGCGAAGAAGCCGCGGTCCAGCTTCTCGGCGAAGGCATCACCACCGTTCCTCGTCCCACGTTCGACGCCGCTTTTCGCGCCATCACCGATGGCCTAGCCGATGCTCTTCTTGCGCCCGTCGAAAACACCCTCGCCGGCCCCGTCGTCCGCGTCTACGACCTCCTCCTCGAAAGCGCCCTCACCATCACTGCCGAAACCATCCTCCCCATCGAGCATCATCTAATCGGCTGTCCCGGCGCCTCACTTGCCGACCTCCGCTCCGTCGCCTCCCATCCCATGGCTCTAGCCCAATGCGAGCGTTTCTTCATAACCCACCCGCACCTCAAGCGCGTTCCCGCTGAAGACACGGCAGGCAGCGTCCGCGAAGCCCTCGCTCGCGGGGACAAAACCTCCGCCGCCATCGCCGCCCGCCGCGCCGCAGAGCACTACGGCGGCGTAATCCTCCTCGCCGGCATCCAGGACAACGCCGAAAATTTCACCCGCTTCTTCTTGCTCCGCCCCTCCGCCGAAGCTCCCCCGCCTGCCCCCGACGCCCACAAAATGTCCATCGCCATGCGCCTCGCCCACCGTCCCGGCGCGCTTCTAGCCTCCCTCGAGCCCTTCGCAAAGCACGGCGTCAACCTCCAAAAAATCGAAAGCCGCCCCATCCACGGTCGCCCCTGGGAGTATCAGTTTTTCTTGGATCTCGAAGCCGATTCCTCCGCCCAGCTCGAATCTGCCCTCGCGGAAGTCCGCAAAGCCACCAGCGATTTGCGCGTCCTCGGCCTCTACGCCGCCGCACGCACTCCGAGCTCAACTCCCGAAGCTCAGCGGAAAGGTACCGCCTGAAGATCAGCGCCGCTACTCATACCGCAACGCAATAATCGGATCCACGCGCATCGCCCGCCGCGCCGGTATATAACAAGCCGCCAACGCGACAACGATCAGCAGCCCCGCCGTGATCAAAAAGCTCGGCGCATCAAACGCACCGATCCCGTACAGCAAACTGCTCATGCTCCGCGCCAGCAAAGTAGAAATCCCCAGCCCCACCACCACGCCCGCGCAAACCATCGCCATCCCATTCGCTAAAATCAATCGCAACACATCCCCAGGCTGCGCTCCCAGTGACATCCGTATCCCAACTTCCTGCGTCCTCTGGCTCACCGAATACGACATCACGCCGTACGTCCCGATCGCCGCCAGTAGCAGCGCAAGCAATCCAAATCCTCCAAGCAGTTCCGCCCCAATCCTCGGTGCCGTTAGCGATTCCACCAAGACCTGCGGCACCGTCTGCACGTCCAGCAAAGGCACGGTCGGTCCCAGCGCCTGCACCGCGCTCCGCACACTCGGAATCGCCTTCTCCGGATCGCCCTTTGCACGCACATACAGCACGATGCCCGGAGAGTAATGCTGCTTCAGCGGCACGTACACGATCGCTTGCGGCGCTTCCCCCATCGTCTGGTACTTCACCGTCGCCACTTCGCCCACAATCGCAATATCCCAAGTCTCGCCAAGAAAGTGGATGTGCTTCCCAATCGGATCTTCTCCCGGCCACATCTGCTCCGCCGCCGCTTTATTCACAATCCCGGCCATCGCACCCTGCGCATCATCGTGCTCGTTAAAATCCCGCCCCTCGAGCATCGTGATTCCCGCCGCCGAAAAAAATCCCGGCTCCGTGGCAATCACTGGCGTCAGCTTCCCGTTCCTCGGATCCGTGATATCCACTCCGTCCGTAAACGTCGTGCGCGCCAATCCCCCGCTAAACGGGTACGTATCCGAAATGCTCGCGTTCTCCACCGTCGATACTCCCGCCAGCCGCTCCACCACATCTTTATAAAACTGCTCCGCCCGCGCCTGCGTGTAATGCTCCGACCCTAGGTTCACAAACATCACCAGCTCGTGCTTCACTTCAAATCCCGGGTCCATCCCCTGCGCATTCCGCAAACTATGGATAAACAGCCCCGCCCCCGCCAGCGCCACCAGCGATAGCGCCACCTGCACCATCACCAGCACGCCGCGCAGCCCGTACCACCGCGCGCTCCCCGTCGGATTTCCCGTGCGATCCTTCAACGCCGCGATGCGGTCCGCTTTCGAAGCCTGCAGCGACGGCATCAGCCCGAACAGCACCGTCGCCACCAGCGCAAGCCCTAGCGTGTACAGCAGCACGCGCCCATCCAACGAAAAATCTAATCTCCGCTGCAATCCCGGCGGCAACAAAAGAAGCAGCGCCGACCGCCCCCAGTACGCCACCAAAATTCCCAGCCCGCCCGCCGCAAGCCCGATCAGCAAACTCTCCGTCAACAACTGCCGCACCAGCCGGCCTCTCGAAGCCCCCATGGCCAGCCGCACCCCAATCTCCCGCTGTCTCTGCGTAGCCCGCGCCAGCAGCAGATTCGCCACGTTCGCGCATGCAATCAGCAGCACCAGCCCGACGATCACAAACATCAACGATCCAGCCTTCACATAAATGCTCCTCAGTTGCGGCGGTATCGCCGTTTGATCGATCGGGACCAGCATTTCGTTTCGCCCGCCGTTGTTTTTCAGATACTCCTTCTCGAGTTCCAGCCCCAGGTTGTGAATCGACTCTCGCGCCTGCGCCACCGTCACTCCGGGCTTGAGCCGCCCCACCATCGCCGCCATCCGAAATCCGCGATCGTTGAACCATTTCTTGTTCTCGCTCGTCAGCACCTGGTCGTGCATCAGCATCGGTACCCACGCGCCCGGGCTGCCCAGCGCCCCCACGTCGTGGAAGTAACTGGGCATAATCCCGATCACCGTGAAGTCCTGCTGGTTGAGCTGAATCGTTCGCCCCACCAATTTCGGATCTCCGCCAAATTCCCGGTTCCAAAGCGCATAACTCAACACCACCACCGGCGTCGGCGTCTTGCCTTCTTCTTCCGAAAAACCGCGCCCCACGTCTGGCTGCACCCCAACCACGTCAAAGAAGTTCGCATTCACCAGTTCGCAGAACGTCTGGATTTTTTTCCCACCGAGGGTCAGGTCCACGCCTTCAAAAACCACAATCGCCGCCCCGGAGAACACGTCACTTTTTTCGCGGTAGTCCACTGCATTTAGATAAGGCGTCGGCAAATATTCCTGCAGCGGCCCTCCGCGGCTCTGCGCCGTCGAAAAAAGGCTCATCAATCGCGCCGGCTCTTTCACCGGAATCGTCTTCAGAAAAATCGCCTTCGCCAAAGTAAAGATCGTTGTGTTCACCCCGATCCCCAGCGTCAGCGACAGCACCGCCACCGCCGCAAACCCCGGCGACTTCGCCAGCATCCGAATCCCATACCGCAAATCCTGCAGAAAATTTCCCATGGGAACCTCCTTGGGATGTGTGCGGGAGCCCTTAAAGAACACTCATTCCGATCGCGTAGGCCAACACCGGCAGCCTACTCCCTTCACGCTTTTGAAACAACGAACCTTTCCGCTCAGCTGCCACAACTACTGAAGACGCAGCCAACGCCAAATCGCTAGCCGAACTTATGCCCATGCTCCGTTATCGTGGAACGTATCCGGTCGACGCGCATCCAAGACTGCGAGGACTGCCCATGCGATCTGACATCATTCCCGGTGCCATCTTCCCCGACTACGAGCTTTCCGACCACACCGCCAAGCGCCGCAAGCTCTCCGACCTTCAGGCACAGCATCCCATGGTGCTCGTCTTGGGCCGCGGAGGATTCTGCCCGAAGGATCGCCGCCAGGCTGAACTCCTCGTTCAACTCCATCGCGAAATCGAGGTCGCCTACTGCCGCCTCGTCACCATCACCACCGACAACATCACCGAAACCAATGAATACCGCACCGGCGTCGGCGCCCATTGGCCCTTTCTCTCTGACCCGTCCCGCATCATCCAAAAAGATCTCGATATCGCCGAATACACCGATCCCGCCCACAATCCCATGATCCCCCATGTGATTGTCCTCGAGCCCGGTCTTGTCGTTTATAAGGTTTACAACGGCTACTGGTTCTTCGGCCGTCCCACGCTCGAAGATCTCCGCCAGGACTTGCGCGCCGTCACCAAAAAATGCCGCCCCGATTGGGACATCACCACCCCCGAACTGCACGCCGCCTGGCAGCAAGGCCGCAAGGATCTCTTCTATCCTTACGGCAAAACCTACGCCCAAACTCTAGGCGAACAGGATTAGCCTCCGGGCGCCTCCAGCGCGAGCCTTGACTCCTCAATCCGCGCACCCGCTAACCTCCCGCTCCTAAATCTTCACCCAATCCTCCGTTAACCGCCCCTCCCCGCAGCCCCGTAACCTCGTTCCACTTGTCCGATTAGCGTTAACCAGGTTGCCTAACACACCGGCGAGATCCCGCGCAGAAGACTCCGAGACTGGCCAAGAAACTCCTTACGGTCGTTTCTAAGAACGCTTAGAATGTTTGTTTTTCTCAACCATTCAACTAAGTGCTGAAGGGGAAGAATGGCAAAATGCCCCGGGCGATTTTCCTAGCGACAGCGCTCATAGGGGGCGGTCGCTTCACGCGGGGGTTTGCAACAGGTATGAGGATCAGATGAACCGACGGGATTTTGTACGGCTTGGATGGGCCACCGTGATCGCGACAGGCGCAGGTAAGCTGCCGCCCGCGTTCGCGCAGTCGCTGGCGCATCGGCAGATCCTGGGGCCGCTACCGCATCCGTTGATGGCGAGCTTGAATCCGAAGACCACCGGCCCCTCGGCGGATTTCACCCTGCGAATTGCACCGATGATGGTCGAGCTGGCCCCTCAGGTTGTGATCAGCACCATCGCTTACAGCAACAAGGTCCCTGGCCCCATCCTGCGGGTGCGCGAGGGCCAGCCCGTCACCGTCGACGTTGTGAACGA
>JBARBE010000022.1:0-31486 GCA_049792735.1 Candidatus Acidiferrum sp. | reverse complement strand
GTGCTGGTGCCGACCCATTTTTGGATGAGCGGATGGCGATGGGTGATGGTGATTGGAGCGTCGGGGGCGCTTTTGACTTGGTGGTTTCGGAGGAAATTGCCGGAGTCGCCGCGGTGGTTGGAGAGCCGGGGACGGATGGCGGAAGCGGATACGATTATGACGGCTCTGGAGAAGGAGTCGTTTTCTTCTACGGGAAGAAGTGGCGAGTGGCGAGTGACGAGTGGCGAGAGAAAGGAAAGAGACAGAATTAACACAGAGGACAGGGAGGCGGAGAGCACAGAGGGCACGGAGAAGGAAGGAAGAGGCGGGCTGGACGAGCAGAAAGTTGAGGGCGGAGGAACAGGGGACAGACTGAATTCTGTCCCACCATCGGAAGGATCGTTTTGGGAATTGTGGAAGAGGCCGTATTTGTCGCGGACGGTGATGCTCGTGATTTTTCAGGCTTTGCAGACGATTGGGTTTTATGGATTTGCGAATTGGGCGCCGACGTTTTTGTTGAAGAGGGGAGTTTCGCTACTGCACTCGCTGGAGTACACCATGCTGATTGCGTTGGTGTCGCCGGTGGGGCCACTGCTGGCGGCGTGGACTTCGGACAAGTTCGAAAGGAAGTGGACGATTGTCGTGCTGGCATTACTGGTGGCGGCGCTTGGATTGGGGTTTGGGAATTCGATCGCGCCGGCGGCTGTCGTGGGATTTGGGGCGCTTCTGACGCTGGCGAATTATTGGTTTTCGGCGGCGTTTCATGCGTATCAGGCGGAATTGTTTCCGACGCGATTGCGGGGGACGGGCGTTGGATTTACGTACAGCTGGAGCCGGTTGAGCGCGGCGTTTACTTCGATTTTGATCGGGGCGGTGCTGGTGCATGGAGTGCCTGCGGTGTTTGCGATGCTGGCAGTGGCCATGGGATTGGTGGCGATTGTCGTTGGGGTGATGGGGCCGCGGACGAATCGGATGGTGTTGGAAGAGATTGCGGGGTGACAGTAGGAGAGCACAGGCTGAAGCCTGTGTCACTGGTGTGTGTGCTAGCATCGAGGAATGCGCGGTGAGCGAGGGTTGAAGTAGATGGCGACGATGAAGGCGTTGCGGAAGATGCAGGCGGGGCGGGGGCTCTCGATGGAGACGGCCCCGGTGCCGGCGATTGGCGCGGGGGACGTGCTGGTGCGCGTGAAAACGGCATCGATTTGCGGGACAGATTTGCATATTTACGGATGGGACCGCTGGTCGCAGGGGCGAATCAAGCCACCATTGACGCTGGGGCATGAATTTTGCGGTGTGGTCGAGCGCGTGGGAGAAGAGGTTACCGCGGTGAAGGCTGGAGATTTCGTCAGCGCGGAAATGCACGTGAATTGCGGGCATTGCCATCAATGCCGGCTGGGCGAAGCGCACATTTGCCAGAATTTGCGGATTATCGGGATCGATCAGGATGGAGCGTTCGCAGAATTCGTGAAGATTCCGGCGTCGAATATCTGGAAACTCGACCCGGCGATTCCGGAGCACTACGGGGCAATTCTCGATCCGCTGGGGAATGCGGTACACACGGTGCTGGCCGGTGCGATTGCGGGGCAGACGGCGCTGGTGACGGGATGCGGGCCGATCGGGTTGATGTCAATTGCTGTGGCGAAAGCATGCGGAAGCTCGACGGTGTTTGCAACGGAGACGAACGAGAAGCGGCGCGCGATGGCAAAAAAGATGGGCGCGGACGTGGTGCTGAATCCGGCAACGGAGGAGGCGGTTGCGAGGATTCTGGCGGAGACGAATGGAACCGGAGTGGATGTGCTGTTGGAGATGAGCGGGAATCCCACGGCGATTCACCAAGGTTTTAAATCGCTGAGAGCAGGCGGTCGGGCGTCGCTGCTGGGGATCCCGACGGAAAATGTGCCGCTGGATTTGGTGAACGACGTGATTTTCAAGGGCGCAACGGTTCAGGGGATTTATGGGCGGCGGATGTATGAGACGTGGGTGCAGATGACGGCACTGCTCAAGGCGGGGCGGCTGGATTTGGAGCCGTTGTTTGGGGAACGCGCTCCACTGGACAATTTCGAGAACGCGTTCACGCTGTTGCAAGGCGGATTGGCGGGGAAAGTTTTGTTGTACCCGGATGGCTTGCCGCATTAGATAGGATTCTCCTTCCAGCTGTCCTTCGCGATTCCTCCACCCGAATCTCCACGAATGAACGCGGTAGCCGCGTTGGATTCATTTGCTCAGAAGCGGCGACTGGCGGAAAATGGTTTGTCCACCAGCCGAGTTCACTTCAGGAGTCTGAACATGTCCGATACTGCAACGATGGCGACGAAAAAGAATCCGACGCAATACATTTCCGACCAATTGAACGAACTGAGGGCGAAAGGCGTGGCGCCGAAACTGCGAGTGCTGGAGGGTGAGCAGAGGCCGGTTTGTATTTTTGACGGACGAGAAGTGATCAACCTGGCTTCGAACAACTATCTGGGACTCACGACGCATAAGTCGCTGCGTAAGGCGGCGCTGGATGCAGTGAAGCGATACGGTGTTGGGGCCGGGGCGGTGCGCACGATCGCCGGAACGATGAAGATTCATATGGAGCTGGAGGAGCAGATCGCGCGGTTCAAGAATGTAGAAGCGTGCGTGGTGTTTCAATCGGGGTTTACGGCGAATGCGGGAACGGTTTCAGCGGTGCTGGGCAAGGAAGATTTGATCATTTCGGATGAGCTGAATCACGCATCGATTATCGACGGAGCGCGGCTTTCGAAGGCGACGATCAAAGTTTTCAAGCACAAGGATGTGGCGGGCTGCGAAAGGATTTTGCAGGAGCACGCGGAGTTTCCAGGCAAGAAGCTGATTATTACGGATGGCGTTTTTTCGATGGACGGCGACATCGCGCCGCTGCAAGCGCTTTGCGACCTGGCGGAAAAATACAATTGCATCATGATGGTCGACGACGCGCATTCGAGCGGGGTGCTGGGACGAGGCGGGCGCGGCACAGTGGATCATTTTGGGTGCCACGGGCGCGTGCACATTCAGGTGGGCACTTTGAGCAAGGCGATCGGGGCGATGGGCGGGTATGTAGCCGGATCGCGCGACCTGATCGATTTCTTGTACCTGCGCGCGCGGCCGTTCTTGTTTTCGACTTCGCATCCGCCGGCTACGGTAGCGGCCTGCCAGGCGGCGTTCACTTTGCTGGATTCGCCGGAAGGCGAAAAGCTGGTGAAGAAGCTTTGGGCGAACACGAAGACGTTCAAACGGGAGTTGAAGAAGCGCGGCTTCCAGTTCAAGGCGAGCGAGACGCCGATTATTCCGATTCATGTGGGAGACGCTGCCAAGGCATTCGAATTCTCGAAGAAAGTGTTTGAAGCGGGAGTGTTTGCCCCTGCGGTCGGCTACCCGACCGTGGCGGAAGGCAAGGCGCGGCTACGCGCCATCGTGAGCGCCACGCACAAGCGAGAGCAACTGCTACGAGCAGCGGATATCCTTGCCGAGGTAGCAAGACCCCTCGGAATCATCCAATAGATATTTTACGAGGGCTGGAGCGGCTCTCCGGCCCCTTTGCTATACTCGGCGCCATGCCGGCAGCATCGAAAAAGCTGTTTCTAGTTGACGCGATGGCGCATATCTATCGCGCCTTTTTTGCGCCGATGCCGCAGAGGCTGACTGGGCCGGGCGGCACGCCTACCAATGTGCCGTTTCTATTCGGCAACATACTTCGCAGGCTCATCAAAGATTATCAGCCGGATTACATCGGGATCGTATTCGACCCGCCGGGCGCCACGTTTCGCGACAAATTGTTTGAAAAATATAAGGCGCAGCGCGCGCCGATGCCGGATGAAATGCGCGTGCAACTGCCCTTTGTGCGGCGATTGTGCGAGGCGATGAGGCTGCCGATTCTGGAAGTGCAGGGATATGAGGCGGATGACGTGATCGGGGCGATGGCGGTGCAGGCAGCGAAGAAGAATCTTGATGTGCTGGTGATTTCGAACGACAAGGACATGATGCAGCTCGTCGGGAAAAATGTGCGGACGCTGCGCACGGGATCGGGAGGGGCGAAGGCGGACATTATAGTCGACGAGAAGAAGGTGGAGGAGATTCTGGGAGTGCCTCCGGAACGGGTTGTCGATTACATGGCGCTGCTTGGCGACAACATCGATAACATTCCCGGCGCGAAAGGCATCGGCGAAAAAGGGGCGGCCGAGCTGATTAAGAAATATGGGAGTGTTGAAAAGGCGCTGGACAACGCGGACGAGGTTCCGAACAAGCGCTACCGCGAGGCTCTGCAGCAACAGCGCGAACAGGTGATGATGTCGAAGCAGTTGGCGACGATTGCGACGGACCTTCCGATGAAGCTGGATTTGAATGCGCTGGAGCGGCGCGAACCGGATGTGGCTGCGCTCGGAACGCTGTACCGCGAGCTTGGTTTCAATTCGCTCTTGAAGGAGTTGAGCGCGGAGGGGCTGGCGGCGTCGGCGCCGGCGAGCGCCGCAGCCGCTGAGAAGGGGGACTATGCGGCGTTCACCGATGTGGCTGAGTTTCGGACTTATCTTGCGAAGCTGCCGGCGAAGCTGCCACTGGCGGTTTGGTTGAATCTTGAACTTGGCGAACGGGAATCGGAAGGATTTGGAACGCGTATCGCGTCGATTGAAGTTTCCGCGAAGGCAGGCGAAGGACGTTCTGTTTGGCTCGACGAAAAGGGAGAGGCGTTGAAAGCGCTTGTCCCGGTTCTGGCGGACGCGAAGCGCGCGAAGATTTTTCACGATCCCAAACTTTTTCAATTACTGGCGGGACGCGCTTCGCATGTAAGACACGCGACGCAGCTGTATTCCTATTTATTGAAGCCGACGACCGCGAATCACAATTTTGCCGACGTGGTGATGCGGCAGTTCAACGCGATGCTGGGCGGCGGGCCCGGGGAGCGCGCCGACTATTTGCAACGCCTGGCTCCCGTTTTGCGCGCGCAGATCGATGAGCAGGAACTGGCCGGGGTCTACGAAAAGATCGACTTGCCGCTTGCTCCGGTGCTGGCGGACATGGAACGCGTCGGGATCCGCGTGGACCCAAAAGAGTTGGAGAAGATGTCCAAGTCGATGGAGAAAGAAGTCCGGCGTCTGGAAAAAGAGATTTGGAAACTTGCCGGGAATGAATTCAACATCAACTCGCCGGCGCAGCTCGCGGAAATTTTGTTCGACAAGCTGAACCTGCAGCCGCCTGCGCGGCGGGGAAAAGCGAAGGCGCGATCGACCGCTGCGGACGTTTTGGAGGAGATGGCGGCGCAGCACGCGCTACCCGCGAAAATCATCGAGTTTCGGGAGATTTCGAAGCTGAAATCGACGTATGTCGATGCACTGCCGAAACTGATCCACCCAGAAACGGGGCGGCTGCACACGAGCTTTTCGCAGACGACGGCAGCGACCGGCCGGCTTAGCTCGAGCGATCCCAATTTGCAGAATATTCCGATCCGGACCGAGCTGGGACGGGAGATTCGCGCGGCGTTTGTGGCGGAGAAGGGGAAGATGCTGCTTTCGGCGGATTATTCGCAAATCGAACTGCGAGTGATGGCGCATTTTTCTGGCGATCCGGTTCTGACGGATGCATTCCGCAATGGAGAAGACATTCACGCGCGCACGGCGCAGGAAGTGTTCGGCGTGGGCCCGATGGCGCAAAACGCCGAACACCGGCGCGCGGCGAAAGCGATCAATTTTGGAATTATTTATGGACTTTCGGCGTTCGGACTCGCGCAGCAGCTAGGCATCGGGCAGAAAGAAGCCGCGCAGTTCATCAGCGCGTATTTTACGCGGTACCGGGGAGTAAAAGAATTTCTAGACAAAATCCTTGCGGAAACACGCAAGACAGGCGTGGCAAAAACGCTCTTTGGAAGGATCCGGCCGATTCCGGAGATCAATTCGCCGCAAGCGCAGCTTCGCAGTTTTGCGGAGCGCACGGCATTGAATTCCCCGTTGCAAGGGACAGCGGCGGACCTGATCAAGCTGGCGATGATCAACATCGACAACCGGCTAACTGCGGAAAAATTCGAATCGAAGATGATTTTGCAGGTGCACGATGAGCTGTTGTTCGAAGTCCCGCCGAAAGAAAAAGCCAAACTTGAAAAACTCGTTCGCGAGGAGATGGAAGGCGTGCATAAGCTCGCCGTTCCTCTGGTCGTGGAGATAGGTTCCGGCCCCAATTGGCGGGATCTGGAGTGAACGTCTTCGAATCTAGGCCTACGCTGTATTTTCCCGCTGCGGGGGCGTAGAATCCGCTCAAAGAATCTCGCCGATTCCCCTTGTTCGGCAGGCCCCATCGAGTCTGGAGGAAGATATGCGCAAAGTTATCCTGGTTACAGGCGCGGTTTTTTTCGCGAGTTTTGGAATGGCGCGAGCGAAGCAGCAGAGCGCGCAGGAAAAACCGAAGGACGCGCAAGCCGCCACGGAGGAATTCAAGGTTCCACAGGATGATATCGACAAAAAAAACCCAGTGAAGCCGACGCCGGAGGGGCTCGCGGCGGCCCGGAAAGTTTACGGCTATGATTGTGACATGTGCCACGGGCCGAAGGGAGACGGCAAAGGCGACGTTGTCGAGTCCATGAAATTGACGATGCACGACTGGCACGATCCAGCGACGTTTGCGGGCAAGACGGACGGCGAGCTTTTCTACATCATCAGCAAGGGCAAGGGAAAAATGATGGGAGAAGGCGATCGCGTGCCGGAAACCATGCGCTGGAATCTGGTGAATCTGGTGCGGTCTTACTCGAAGAAGGATGGAGATGAGAAGCCCGGTTCCTGAAGGCCATGAACTGTTCCTGAGGTTTGCGGCCGCGAGGAGAATCACGGGCAAAGCGCAGGAATCATTCTCAAAGGCGGGTAGTTAGCACGGATTTCGACCGTTTTGTCGGGCTTTTCGATCCTCAATTATTCCGGAGGAAGTAATGGTGCACTCACCGCAATTCTTGAAGCTCGTCCAGGACGCAAAAAAACGCGTCAAGGAGACCAATGTGCCGGAGGTTAAAAAGCGCATCGATGCCGGCGAAAAAATGATTTTGGTGGACGTGCGGGAAGACAACGAATGGGCCAGAGGGCATCTGCCTGGAGCGGTGCACATGGGTAAGGGCGTAATCGAGCGCGATATCGAGCAGAGCGTGCCAGATACGGGTGCCAAGCTTGTGCTTTATTGCGGAGGCGGTTTCCGTTCGGCGCTCGTCGCGGACAATTTGCAAAAAATGGGCTACACCAACGTGGAATCGATGGACGGAGGGTGGCGCGGGTGGACCGAAGCAGGTTTGCCGACCGTACGTGATTAGCAAGCATGGGTAACGCGGCGGTGAAAAATTGGCTGGGGCGGGAGGATTCGAACCTCCACCGTCCTCATTAACAGTGAGGTGTCCTACCGATTGGACCACGCCCCAGCAGCGCACCGGGTAGGCTCCGCCGCACGCGCATCGACGGCGAAGAGTGCTTCTAAGATAACACGGCTGCGCCTTGTACACGGCTCCTTCCCGAAAAAAACTACAACCGTTGATTGGAGCGTGAATCAGCTCGCTGAGGCCGGAACGGTGGCAAGCAGGCGCAAGGATTGGAGTTATTTCGGCAATTTCAAATTGTTCGATGGAGCAGTTCAAACGCGGGCTTGCAAGTGAAGAAAATATTCGTAAAAAACTGCGCGAGACGGTTGCATTCCATAAAGTTTTATCGGAAACTATGCGGTCATTTGCGAGCCGGGTGAGCACTTCCCGGCCATGACACCGCGAAGCCTCTAGTTCCTGCGCCGTTCCGGGGAGGTTTTCGTCAAAGTGCAACGCTCACATGGCCCAGATTTTTCATCGCAGCACGAATTTTATTTCGAGATTCAGTCTGATCGCGGTCGCCTTTTTGGCTACCGGGGGGCTATTGGGCGTTTTGGGGATCGCGCGCTCGCCATATCGCACGAATCAATACGTCACGCGCGAACAGCCCATCCAGTTCAGCCATAAGCATCACGTCGGGGATGACGGCATCGACTGCCGTTATTGTCATACCTCCGTGGAAACGTCCTCTTTTGCGGGGATTCCGCCAACAAAAACCTGCATGAATTGCCATTCCGTTTTGTACGCCGACGCTTCCTATCTGGAACCCGTTCGCGAAAGCTACCGTACGGATCAATCGATCCGCTGGGTGAAAGTGCACCGACTTCCCGATTTCGTTTATTTCAATCACAGCATTCACATCAGCAAGGGTGTTGGCTGTTCCACTTGCCACGGCGCAATTAACGAGATGCCGCTGGTGTTTCAAGCCTCGCCGTTGCTAATGGAGTGGTGCTTGGACTGCCACCGGAACCCGGCGAAGGCGCTCCGGCCCCTGGACCAAGTTTTCAATATGGATTGGAAAGCTCCTAGCAACCAAGAAGAAATCGGAGCGAAGTTTGCCGTGGAGCGGAAACTTCGTACAACGGCAGAACTGACGAGTTGTTCGACCTGTCATCGCTAACGGACGATATGCGCGAAAAAGACTCGATGGAAGACCACAAACACGAACACGACGAACACGGAGCTTCCACGCACGCAGAAGATGTTTTGCGTGTGTACAGCGAGAGCGCGGCGGTGCAGGAGCATACACTAGACCTCGCTGCAGTTCGCGCAAAATTGCGGGCAAAAACCGGCAAACAATACTGGCGGACGCTCGAAGAACTGGCGGATGATCCGCATTTCGAGGAGTTGCTGCACCGTGAATTTCCCCGGCAAGCATCGGAATGGGATGAGACGGTTGACCGGCGCGACTTCCTGAAGCTGGCTGCGGCATCATTGGCTCTCGCGGGGATTTCCGGATGCGGCGACGCACCGCAGCAACTTCTTGTTCCTTACGTAAAGCAGCCGGACGGAATGATTCTCGGCAAACCGCTGTTTTACGCGACGGCCATGCCGTTTGGCGCGGATGCCATTGGACTGCTGGTGGAGAGTCATGAGGGCCGGCCGACGCACGTGGCGGGCAATCCCGATCATCCTTCGAGCCTCGGCGGTACGGATGTAATCGCGCAAGCCTCCGTACTCAACCTGTACGACCCGGATCGCGCGCAAACGGTTACGAAGCTGGGCGAGATCCGCACCTGGGAAGACTTTCTGACGGCCGCGCAGACTTTAGCTGAAAACTCCATGATCATGAATGGCGGCGGCTTCCGTATCCTCAGCGGCACCGTTACCTCGCCAACGCTGGCTGCGCAAATTGAGGCTGTACTGAAGCGGATCCCCGGCGCGAAATGGCACCAGTGGGAGCCAGCCGGGAGCGACGGATCGCGCGAGGGCAGCAGACTTGCATTCGGACGCTACATCAACACCGTGTATCGGCCAGAGAAAGCCGACGTCATTCTATCGCTGGATGCCGATTACCATGTGAGCGGGCCGGGGCATATTGCTTACATGAATGCGTGTTACCGCCGGAGGAAGCTGAGCGGGCCGACCGACACAATGAGCCGGCTGTACGTGGTCGAGCCGACGCCTTCCGTCACCGGTTCGAGCGCGGATCACCGTTTGCCGCTCAAGGCGTCCGAGGTGGAACAGTTCGCGCGAGGATTGGCGGCGCTAATGGGGCTGGGCGGGAGCGGGACGCTTTCGCCGGCCGCGCAAAAAATGCTGGATGCCGTCGCTAGCGACCTGCAAAAGCATCGCGGCAGCTCGCTTGTAATTGCGGGTGAATTCCAGCCGCCCGCGGTGCACGCTCTGGCGCATGCCATCAACGCCGCTTTGGGCAACGTAGGCACGACGCTCTATTACACGGAGCCGGTCGAAGCGAATCCTGTGACTCAATTGGATTCATTCACCGAACTTTGCGCCGACATGGACGCGGGCAAAGTACAAACGCTGATCCTGTTCGGGTCGAACCCGGTATATGACGCTCCGCACAATTTCGATTTCACATCAAAGCTGAAAAAAGTCGCGAACTCGATCCTGGTTAGCTCGCATTTCGATGAGACGGCGGAATATTGCCAGTGGCATATCGCTGAGTCGCACTTTCTGGAAACCTGGGGAGACGCGCGGGCGTTCGATGGCACGGTTAGCGTGATCCAGCCGCTCATAGCGCCGCTTTACCATACGCACTCGGCGTTTGAAGTTCTCGGAGCCTTCACGGATCAGCCGGATCGCGCCGCATACGATGCCGTTCGAGAGCGGCTGAACGGACTGGCCGGCACAACCGATCCGGAGTTGTTCTGGCGAAAGACGCTGAATGACGGCGTCATCGCCAATAGCGCATACGCGCCGATTTCCATTACCACAAAGTTTAGCCCCGCGAGCTTGCCGCCGGGCAAGGCGCCTCTTCCCGGGCAGCTGGAATTCATTTTCCGCCCAGACTCGAATACCTACGATGGCCGGTACGCAAATAACGGCTGGTTGCAAGAGTTGGCTCGCCCCGTCACTAAGCTAACTTGGGATAATGCGGCGCTCGTCAGTCCCAAGACTGCAGAGAAGCTCGAACTCACGCAAAAAGTCGCCGCGCGCGGTGGTGAGCACGGGCAGGTCATCAGCAACGTCATCGACATCTCGATTTCCAATAGCAAGGTAACCGCGGCCGCCTGGATCTTGCCGGGGCAAGCCGATGACGTGGTTGTGCTTCCGCTTGGTTACGGCCGCAAGCAAGCCGGATATACGGGCAACAACAAAGGATTCAACGCCTACGAGGTGCGCGTTTCGGACGCTCTTTGGAGCACCACGGCGGGCACGGAAGCGATCAAGAAAACCGGCCACGAATACCCGATGGCTTGCACGCAATATCACTTCAATATCGAAGGCCGCAAGATTCTCAGCACCGGAACTCTCGAGGAATACCGCAAGAATCCCACCTTCGCCCATGAAGGCGACGAGCAGCCGCCCAAGTCGGATTCGCTTTACCAGGAATTTGCTTATCCCGGTTATGCCTGGGGCATGGCCATTGATTTGAATAGCTGCAATGGCTGCAACGCCTGCGTGATCGCCTGCCAATCCGAAAACAATATTCCCGTCGTGGGCAAAGATCAGGTGATGCGCGGCCGGGAGATGCACTGGATTCGCATCGACCGGTATTACGCAGCCCAAACGCCGACCAACGATCCCTCGACCGAGCAGGACGACGTGCTCGATAATCCAGACACTTTCTTCCAGCCCGTCCCTTGCCAGCAGTGCGAGAACGCGCCCTGCGAACAGGTTTGTCCCGTAGGGGCCACCGTGCACAGCGCCGAAGGCTTGAACGACATGGTCTACAACCGCTGCGTCGGCACGCGCTATTGCTCGAACAACTGCCCTTACAAAGTGCGCCGCTTTAATTTTTTCCGCTTCCAGGATTGGGAGACGCCTTCGCTCAAGCTTCTGCGCAACCCGGAAGTCACGGTGCGCAGCCGCGGCGTCATGGAAAAGTGCACCTACTGCGTGCAGCGCATCAACAATGTGCGCATCACCGCGGAAGAGCAAAACCGCCCGATCAAAGACGGCGAGATTGTCACCGCTTGTGAATCCGCGTGTCCCTCTCACGCCATCGTTTTTGGCAACGCCAACGACCCGAAGAGCCGCGTGGCCATTTTGAAGGCGCAGACGCGCAGTTATTCGCTTCTCGGCGAGCTGAATTCTCGCCCCCGAACGACGTACCTTGCAGCGGTTCGCAACCCGAACCCTGAATTGCCGGCCCCGGCTCAATTGAAAGACCAGGAGCAGACATGAGCGCCGGCCAGCCGCCCATCAACTCTCCCGAGATTCGCAGACTCGAGCCGGTGTTGGGTCCGGGGCATACCTACGGCTCAATCACGGACAAGATCAGCTCGATCGTACTGACCCGGCCTGTTTCGCTCGGGTGGCTGGCGGGATTCGGGATCTGTTTCTGCTTCATCATGCTTCTGAATCTCGCCATCGTTTATCTGATCGGCAAAGGCGTTGGAATTTGGGGCATCAACATACCGATTGGATGGGGCTTTGCCATCGTCAATTTCGTCTGGTGGATCGGTATCGGGCACGCTGGAACGCTTATCTCCGCCATTCTTTTCCTGCTCAACCAGAAGTGGCGCACCTCGATCAACCGCTTTGCCGAAGCGATGACGCTTTTTGCCGTCATGTGCGCGGGCATGTTTCCGCTGCTCCACATGGGCCGCCCTTGGTACTTCTTTTGGATGTTCCCGTATCCCAGCACCATGAAGATTTGGCCGCAATTCCGCAGCCCCTTGATCTGGGACGTTTTTGCGGTTTCCACCTATTTTACTGTGTCGCTCTTGTTCTGGTTTGTGGGCCTGATTCCAGACCTTGCCACCCTCCGTGATCGCGCGATCTCGAAGCCCAAAGCCATCATTTACGGCATGCTGGCCCTCGGCTGGCGGGGTTCGGCGCGCCATTGGCAGCGTTATCAGTCTGCGTATCTGCTTTTGGCGGGATTGGCCACGCCGCTGGTGCTCTCCGTACACACCGTGGTCAGCTTCGATTTCGCAATCGCCATCGTGCCGGGCTGGCATACGACGATCTTTCCCCCATACTTCGTGGCCGGTGCGATTTACTCCGGCTTTGCCATGGTCATCACTATCGCGATTCCGCTGCGCAAGGCCTACGGTCTCGAGGATTACATCACCATGCGGCACCTCGAGAACATGGCCAAGGTGATGCTAGCCACCGGCTTGATTGTGGCCTACGGCTACTTCTTTGAATTTTTCATGTCGATGTACAGCGGCAACAAATGGGATGTCTTCCTGGTCGAGCAGCGCCTGCACGGTCCGTATGCCCACTATTATTACATGCTGATCCTCTGCAATATTCTTACGCCACAGCTGCTCTGGTTCCAGAAGATCCGCACCAATGTGTTTATCCTCTTTTTGATGTCGTTGGTGATAAACGTCGGTATGTGGCTCGAGCGCTTTGTGATCGTGGTCATTAGCTTGTCCCGCGATTTCGTTCCCTCTGCCTGGGGCCGCTATTCCGCCACATTCTGGGATTACGCGGTTCTGGCCGGCACGCTCGGTTTGTTCGCAGGACTGCTCTTCTTGTTCGTCCGTGTCTTGCCGGCGATTTCGATTGCGGAAATGCGTGAGTTGGTGGCGCATAACTCCGAGGAACACGAGTGATGGAACAACACCGATTGCACACCTACGGCGTTGTAGGCGAGTTTGAAACGCCGCGGAAGCTTATCCAGGCTGCGGAGAAGGCGCGCGACGCCGGCTACAAGTGCATGGATGCGTATACTCCGTTCCCCGTCGAAGGCCTTTCCGAAGCCCTGGGACTCAAGCGTTCGTTGGTGCCGTTGGTGACGCTGACCGGCGGGCTGCTTGGCGGGCTGAGCGCTTTTGGATTTCAATACTGGGTTTCCGTCATCTCCTACCCGGAAAACATTGGCGGGCGTTCCTTGAATAGCTGGCCGGCGTTCATTCCCGTCACTTTCGAGCTGACCGTTCTCGGCGCGTCGCTCTTCGCCGTGTTCGGAATGCTGGCGATGAACAAGTTGCCGCAGCCGCATCACCCGCTCTTTAACGTCGAGCGCTTCCAGAAACATGCATCGGTAGACCGCTTTTACCTCTGCTTGGAAGCAACTGATCCGAAATTCAGCGTGGCAGAGGCCACCAAGTTCTTGAAAGAGATCGAAGCGCAGAACGTCAGCGAGGTCGAGGATGATTAATTCCTCGCAAACGCGAACCATGGCGAAAAGGCTGGCATTCTTGTGCGCCGCCGCGTGTCTGCTCTTCTTCGCCGGTTGCCGCCAGGATATGGCCGATCAGCCCAAGAACACGCCGCTTTCCCCCAGTTCGTTCTTTGAAGATGGGCGCTCGGAGCGGCCTTTGATTGACAACACAGTGCCGCGCGGCTCCTTGGCAGAGGACGCGCTGTTCGTCCCCAAAGATTCCAACGTGTTTCCTCTTCCCCTGACGATGGACCTTATGGACCGTGGCGAGCAGCGCTACAAGATTTTTTGCACGCCGTGCCATGGTTTGCAGGGTGACGGCAACGGGATGGTCGTTATGCGCGGAATGAAGCGACCGCCAACCTATCATCAGCCTCGTCTGCGCGAGGTTCCCAACGGTTATATTTTCGATGTGATTACGAATGGCTTCGGGCAGATGCAGGGCTACTCCGCACAGATACTGCCTAGGGACCGCTGGGCTATCGTCGCGTATGTCCGCGCGCTGCAATTAAGCCGTAACGCTCCGGCATCCGAGCTGCCCGAGGATCTGCGGCAAAAGCTTTCTCAAGGGGGCTCCGCGAAATGACTGCGCAGGACTACATGGCGCCGGAGAGCATCGGCCGCTTGCAGCAACGCGCACTGGGCGTAGGCTTGGTCGGAGCGGTTCTCTGTCTTATTGGCTGGCTGAAGTGGCCGTCACAGTTTTTTCACTCCTATCTGGTTGCGTTTCTTTTTGTTCTGGGCCTGTCTTTGGGTTCGATGGGATTGCTGATGCTTCAGCATTTAACCAGCGGCCATTGGGGCATCATAATTCGTCGGCCCCTCGAAGCGGCAATGCGCACTCTGTGGCTCGTCGCGCTCCTGTTCGTGCCCGTCATTTTCGGCATGAAGTACATTTACGGCGCCTGGTTGAACGCTCCGGCAACAGGAGAAGGCGCGCTTTCCAATTGGCAGAAAACCTATCTCACCACAAACAATTTTATCATCCGCGCTGTGATTTATTTCGCGGTTTGGCTGGTGTTGGTGGCTCTCCTCGAGCGCTGGTCTCGCCAGCAAGATGTAGATACCGCGAACCGCGCATTGCGCCGCAAATTCAAAATGCTCAGCGGGCCGGGCATTATTCTCTATGTTTTTGGCGTGGGGTTCGCTTCAATCGATTGGGCCATGTCCATTTCTCCACACTGGTTCTCTACCATCTATGGATTCATTTTTGTCGTCGGCGAGGTCATCTCGGCGCTCTGCCTGGTGATTGCCATCTGTGTGTTGCTCGCCCGGACTGCCCCGATGGCCGGCCTGATCCAAGCGCGCCACTTGAGCGATCTTGGCAAGCTGCTCCTCGCCTTCGTAATGTTGTGGGCTTATTTTTCGTTTTCGCAGTTGTTGATCATTTGGTCGGGAAACCTGCCGGACGAGATCAGCTTTTACCGCAGCCGCCTTTACGGAAGCTGGGGTTTGGTGGCCGTCATTATCCTGCTTCTGCATTTCTTCACGCCTTTTTTCATGCTGCTCTCCCGTGACCTGAAGCGCAGCGCCAGCCTGCTTCCCAAGGTGGCTATCCTCCTGATTGTCATGCGCCTGGTCGATCTTTTCTGGACGACGCGGCCGGAATTTACTTCCAGCGCCCTGCCCAGTTGGTTTGATATTGTTGTGCCCGTTACGCTCATTGGGCTGTGGCTGGCCATCTTTGCTAGAAATTTAAAGAGCCAGCCGCTTCTCCCGCTGGGCGACCCGAAACTCGAAGAGGCTATCGAAGTTCATGAGTACTGAGCATCACAACGCGGATCAGAGCAGCGGGCACCCGCCCATACACTCGGACGTCAAGTTCGAGCCGACGGACATCAACACCCGCACGATATTGCTTTATCTCTTTTACCTCGCTCTTGCCGTGGGCGCCACCTTTCTCGTCAGTGTCTACATTTTCCGATTCACCACGGATATGGCGGCCCAATCGCGTACGCCAACGCCTCCGATGCGCCAGGGAGTTGAGGCGACGCTCCCGCCCGAGCCTCGTCTTCAGGGGGTGCCAGGACACACCAACGACGCTCAAGAAGACTTGCGAGAAAAGATAAGCGCCGATCAAGCAGCGAACGAACGGCTCGGTTGGATTGATCAACAGTCTGGCATCGCGCAAATACCTGTGGAAGACGCGATGAAACTTCTCGTCTCGAAGGGACTGCCGGGTGCGTCCGCGCCGCCGACAGGGAATAAAAGGTGAAATCATGAAGTGGCTGTGTTCCATCTCTGTGGGCTTTGTGCTCTTGCTGGGGAGTAGCGCCGCCAGCGCCCAGACCGCCCCGAGTAACGTCGGTACGGCCTCGCAGGGCTTGCCGCCCATTTTGCAAAACGTTGGTTTCGAGCCGACTCTCAACGCGCATCTGCCCCTCGATCTGACTTTCCGGGACGAGACGGGCCGCAATATTCAACTGCGCGAGTATTTTACGAATAGACCGGTCCTCCTCGCGCTCGTTTACTACGGCTGCCCCATGCTTTGCGATGAACTCGAGCAAGGCGTCGTCGGCAGCTTGCGCATGCTTTCGTTCAACCCTGGCCAGGACTACCAAGTGGTCTTCGTGAGCTTTGACCCCCGCGAGACCTCGGCGATGGCGGCACAGAAAAAGGCGTCGGCGATGAAGCAGTTTAACCGCCCTGCCACGGCCGACGGCTGGCACTTTCTGACTGGCTCGCAAGAGTCCATCGAATCCCTAACCAAAGCGGCCAACTTCCGCTATACCTTCGACAAGAAATCTGGCCTCTTCGCGCACGCCAGCGGCATTATGCTTCTCACTCCCGATGGCCGCATTTCGCGCTATTTTTACGGCGTCGAATATCCTTCCCGCGAGGTCCGTCTCGGTCTGGTGGATGCCTCGGCAGGGAAAATCGGCACGGTCATCGATCATGTTCTGCTGTATTGCTATCAGTACGACCCCTCTTCAGCCCGTTACAGCGCTTCCATCCTCAAGATTCTGCGCCTGGGTGGAGTTTTGACCATTGTTTGTCTGGTTGGGGGAATGTTGATTTTCCGCCGGCGCGATCTTGGCGCCGCGCTAAAGAGGACCTAAGGAGCCCACTGAGCCGTGCCGTCGCAATTGCCAATTTATCCGCAGCAGGCCTCCAACTTCGCTCCTCAAGTGGACTCGCTGATGACGTTCATGATCTTGGTGTCCGCCTTCTTCACGGTGGCCATCAGCGCTGCGATCATCTTTTTCTTTTTCAAGTACCGCCGCAAGGCGGAGAACGAAATCGGCGTGCCGATCCACGGTGACATGCGACTGGAGCTTACCTGGATCGTTATTCCCCTCATTATTTCCATGGTCATGTTCGGCTGGGGCGCCGTGGTCTACGTGGACTTTCGCCATTCGCCCAAGGACGCGCTCGATATCTACGTGATCGGCAAACAATGGATGTGGAAAATCCAGCAGCCCAACGGCCGGAAAGAAATCAATGAGCTGCACGTCCCCGTCGGCCGCGACATCAAACTCATTCTCGCCAGCGAAGATGTCATTCACGATTTCTACGTGCCGGCGTTCCGCGTGAAGATGGACGTGGTTCCAGGGCATTACAATACGATGTGGTTCCGTCCGACTGAGCCGGGACGTTATCACTTCTTTTGCTCGCAGTATTGCGGTACTAACCACGCCGTCATGGGTGGCTGGGTCACGGTTATGAAACCTTCTGACTATGCGGCTTGGCTTTCCAGTTCCATGGAACCCGGCGTCGATCCCATCCTCGCTGGCGAAAAACTCTTTTCCGAAAAGTCCTGCAGCATGTGCCACGTCGCCGATGGATCGGGCCGCGGCCCTTCGCTCGATGGCGTCTATGGCCGCAGCGTTCGTCTGGCCAGCGGTTCGACCATCGTCGCCGACGATGCCTACATTCGCGAGTCGATGTTGCTTCCTAACGCGAAAATTGTCGCCGGATTTCTGCCGATTATGCCCTCTTATCAAGGACAATTGACGGAGGACGAGATTCTCAGCTTGACGACCTATATCCGCTCTTTGCAGTCGCAGCCGGTGCCCCCTAAGGGTGGGGGAGCAATGCCGGCAGGGAAGAAATAATCCATGGCTACGACAACTACAGCGCCGGCACACACCATGCCTCGCGACCACTACTTAAATTCCTCCTACGGTATCCGCTCCTGGCTGCTGACCACCGACCACAAGCGCATTGCCTGGCTCTATCTCGCGGGCGTCACGTTCTTCTTCACTCTCGGCGGCATTTTCGCCGCCATGATTCGCATCCACCTGCTCACGCCCAACGGCCTCCTCGTCTCGCCCGAGACCTACAACAAGCTCTTCACCATGCACGGCGTGTCTATGATTTTCTTTTTCCTCATTCCTTCCATTCCCGCTGTGCTTGGCAACTTCCTGATCCCGCTGATGATCGGCGCAAAAGACGTCGCCTTTCCCAAACTCAATCTCCTCAGCTGGTATATTTACATCTTGGGGGGATGCTTCGCCCTCTACGCTTTCGCCACCGGGGGATTGGACACCGGCTGGACCTTCTACACGCCTCTCAGCAGCGTCTATTCAAACTCCGCCGTAGCACCCGCCGTCATCGGAATTTTCATCAACGGTTTTTCTTCCATTCTGACGGGCATGAATTTCGCGGTCACTATCCATACCATGCGCGCTCCCGGTATGACCTGGTTCCGCTTGCCTCTTTTTGTTTGGGCGAATTACGCCACCAGCATCATCTTTATCCTGGGTACTCCGGTCATCGCCATCACGCTTCTTCTCGTGGCCCTTGAGCGCACTCTTCATCTCGGCTTTTTCAATCCCGCTCTTGGCGGCGACCCCATCCTTTTCCAGCATCTGTTCTGGTTCTATTCTCACCCCGCCGTTTACATCATGATTCTTCCGGCCATGGGCGTAATCAGCGAAATCATTCCAACCTTCGCTCGCAAACCCATCTTCGGCTACACATTTATCGCGGCCTCGAGCATCTCCATTGCCGTCATCGGATTCTTCGTCTGGGCTCACCACATGTTCCTCACCGGTGAATCCACTTATGCGGCTCTGGCATTCTCTCTTCTCAGCTATCTCGTGGCGATTCCTTCCGCCGTCAAAGTCTTCAACTGGACAGCCACTTTGTACAAAGGCTCCATTTCTTATGACACGCCAATGCTCTACGCTTTGGGCTTCATTGGCTTGTTCCTCATCGGCGGACTAACTGGCCTGTTCCTCGCCTGTCTTGGGCTGGACATCCACATCCACGACACTTATTTCGTGATTGCCCACTTCCACTACATCATGGTCGGCGGCGCCATCATGGGTTACCTGGGCGGTCTGCACTTCTGGTGGCCCAAGATCACCGGCAAGCTCTATCCCGAATTTCTAGCGCGCGTGGCCGCCGTCACTCTATTCGTGGGCTTCAACCTGACCTTTGGCCCGCAGTTTCTACTGGGTTTTATGGGCATGCCTCGCCGTTATCACAACTATCCGCCGGAGTTCCAGGTGCTTAACGTGTTGTCCACAGCGGGAGCCTCTATCCTGGCTCTTGGCTACCTGCTCCCAATGGTTTATTTCACTTGGTCCATACGTTATGGCAAGGCGGCAGGCCCCAATCCCTGGCCGGCCACTGGTCTTGAATGGACCACGGCCTCCCCGCCGCCAACCGAGAATTTCGATGTCACGCCGGTTGTGGATTGGGAGCCTTACGATTACAAAAACCGGCCGGACTTGGGACTTTCGACTTCCGTCGGACCGCTCGCACCGGCTCACGGAGACGATTGATTGAAGCGGCGAATTTAGTTTGACGCACTGGCGCCCCCGCGGCGCCGGAAATCGCAAGGGAAGAGGTGTACCGAGTGCACCGCACCGGAGAGCTTTTCGGGCAGTACGAGACGATGGAGCAGCAGAAGGCTGCTGCCACCCTCGGCATGTGGATCTTCCTGGCCACCGAAATCCTGTTCTTCGGCGGCCTCTTTCTCACGTACACCATCAACCGCCAAGCTTATCCGGGCGTTTTTGCCGAGGCCAGCTCAACCCTAAGCCTGAAACTTGGGACGATCAACACTTTGGTCCTGATCGGCAGCAGCTTGACCATGGCTATGGCCGTGTGGAGCGCCGAGACCTCCAGAAAGAAACTTGTTCCCCTATACCTGATCCTTACGCTGATTCTTGGCGCTGCCTTCCTGTTCATCAAGGGCATCGAGTACCACGATAAATACGTCGAGCACCATATCCCTGGCCTGCCCTTCCAGTTCGAGCCGGGGTCCGATGCGGCCACCAACGATCACGCCCAGCTTTTCTTCTCGCTCTATTTTGGGATGACCGGCCTCCACGCTATGCACATGGTTGTCGGCGTTGGCTTGCTGCTCTGGTTGCTTCGCCAATCGCTCAAGGGTCGCTTCACGGCGGAGTACAACGCTCCCATCGAAAACGTCGGTCTCTACTGGCATTTTGTGGATATTGTTTGGATTTATCTTTACCCTTTGCTTTATCTGATTGATCGGCATAAATGAGGGCAATTAGGAGAAATTCGCGTGTCTGAGCATTCGGAGCATTCGCAGCATATTGTTTCGCCTACGGTCTATCTTCTTATCTTTGCGTCCTTGATGGTCCTCACGGTCACCACCGCTTGGGCGGCCACCGTGGACCTCAATGCTTACTTCATGGGCCTGAACATCATCGTTGCCCTCGTCATCGCCACCTGCAAAGCCAGCCTCGTCGTACTCTTCTTCATGCACGCTTACTACAGCGCAAAGCGAACCAAGCTCATCATCATTTGCGGCGTATTCTGGCTCGCCACCATGCTCTTCTTAACGATGAGCGACTACGCCACCCGCGCGTGGGAGATGCATTAGCCCTCTGTCAGCTACGCCGCGGTTGGCGGCCAGTTTTCCCCAGTTTGGGGCACCTGATCTTTCCATCTTCCAGTCTCGTTGCTTGTTCCCCGAGCGCACTTCCGCCGTGTTCGGGTTCGTTGGTGTGTTTTGGGGTAGGAAGGTGACGGTCCGGAGGGAATTCCGGGTCACCGTTCGGCGAAAGTGAAAGGGGGGAGAAACGAACCGGCCCAGCCCTCAATCCCCTAAAGGGATCCTCGGCTCGCCTCCCCCACTGCCTTTGATTATGCACTCGGCAAGCCAAGTCTAAGTTACTTGTTATCATAGGCTTGTCGCCAGATAGCCGCGTAAAAACGCTCTACCCCCGCGAAAATTTACCCGTCGGGTAAATCCTGTAGGCTCAGTCCCCGCTATTCATCCCCCCAGATTTTTCGAATCTGTAACCATGGGTGTCCATTGTGAATCTATCTTGTACTGTTGCTTGGGAATTCAGCGGGAATCTTGAGCAAATAGGCGCGGTTGAGGTTTTGGGCCCATCTGGGCGTCGGTCTCGGAACGTGATAACCATGCCAGTCTTCTATAAGATCGATAGAGAACGAAGGCTTGTCATGAGCTCAGGAACCGGTACTTTCAACAAAGAAGACGCCCTCTCTCACCAGAATCGGCTTCTCGCTGACCCTGATTTTGATCCAAACTACTCGCAACTCCTAGATTTCACGCATGTTGCAAAGATCGACCTCACCGCTGCTGATGTCAAGCTGCTGGCTGTGCGTAATATCTTCTCGCCGGAATCGCGCCGCGCCATTCTCGTACCGAATGACCTGGCTTTTGGCTTCGGTCGAATGTATGAAATTCTCCGCGAAGCCGCGGGTGAACGTGGAATCCGCATTTTCCGTAGCCTGGAGGAAGCACTGGAATGGGTGCTTTCCAGGTAAGAAGCTTCCTGAACCCATTCCTTTTCACCGGTTTTGCGTCCCGTCCGCCTCCCGACAAAGTTCAAAGAATTCGCTTCTGTTCGCCTATTCTTGACCCCGCCGAATTCTCCCTGCTATTGTGAAGAGTTATTCTGGCCTCAGTCTACCCACTGAGCGCTGGAGCTCCTGTGGAGGGAGCGCATAAGTCTCATGGGCCTGACCAAACTGGTAATTCGGGGCGCTCGCCAGCACAACCTGAAGAACATCAGCCTCGAAATCCCCCGAAACACGCTCACCGTTATCACCGGCCTATCCGGCTCCGGCAAATCCTCGTTGGCCTTCGACACCATCTACGCCGAAGGACAGCGCCGCTACGTCGAATCGCTGTCCGCCTACGCCCGGCAGTTCCTCGACCAAATGGAGCGCCCGGAAGTCGATGTCATCGAAGGCCTCTCGCCTTCCATCGCCATTGAGCAGAAAACCACCACGCGCTCTCCCCGCTCCACGGTCGGCACCATCACGGAAATCTACGACTATCTCCGCGTCATCTACGCTTCCGTTGGCATCCCCCATTGCCCCAAATGCGGCAAGCCCATCGCACGACAGTCCAGCGAGCAAATCGTCCAAGCCATTCTCAATGGTGAGCTCTGCCAAAGCGACGACCGCGTCATGATTCTCGCCCCCATTATTCGCGGAAGAAAGGGCGCTTACCGCAAAGAGCTTGAAAAGTTAGCGCAAGATGGCTTCGTCCGCGTCCGGATCGATGGAGAACTCTATCCGCTCGACGCTACTCCAAGCCTCGACAAGCGCAAAAACCATACCATCGAAATCGTCGTGGACCGCCTGCTCGTCAAGCCAGGCATCGCGGCTCGCCTCGAGCAGTCTATCGCTACCGCTCTGAAGCTCGCCGGGGGACTTGTTACCGTCGCCATTGTCAGCGGCAAAGAACATGTCTTCTCCGAAAAGCTGGCATGCCCGGACTGCGGCATTTCTGTCCCCCAACTCGAGCCGCGTTCCTTCAGTTTCAATTCGCCCTACGGCGCCTGTCCAGCCTGCAACGGCCTGGGCTCGAAGTACGATTTCGATCCCGCCAGGATTATCACGGACTGGACCCGTCCGCTCTTCGATGGAGGCCTCGGTCCCGGCTCCAGCTCCGCGATTCTCAAGCGCACTCTCGAGCTCGCTGCTTACGCCTATCACATCGATCTGGAAACTCCGTTCGAAAAATTCTCCCCCCGCATCCAGAACTTGCTCCTCTACGGCTATCCGCCGTCGAACGGGCGCACCGGCCCTGAGCAAAAAGAACCTGCTGGAAAGAAATCACCAGGTGAAAAGGCCTTCCGTTTTCCGGGTATCCTTAAATTTCTAGATCGCAACTTCGCCGAATCTAATTCCGATTCTTACCGCGAGTGGATGACGCAGTACATGTCCGCCACGCTTTGCAATGTCTGCCATGGCAAGCGCCTCCGTCCGGAATCGCTCGCCGTCAAGCTGGCCGGCTATTCCATCGCCGATTTCACGGCCCTCTCGCTCGCCGCCTCGCGCCCGGCCGTCGACAAAATTCTTTCTCAGCTCACCTCGCGGCAAAAGGAAATCGCGGGCCGTCCGCTCGAAGAAGTCGCCGAGCGAATCGATTTCCTGCTTGCGGTTGGCCTCGGCTATCTAAGCCTCGATCGCTCCGCCGCCACGCTTTCCGGCGGCGAAGCCCAGCGCATCCGGTTGGCCACGCAAATCGGCTCGCGCCTGCGCGGCGTTCTCTATGTTCTCGACGAGCCATCCATCGGCCTTCACGCGCGTGATAACGATCGCTTGCTCGGTTCCCTCGAGCAGTTGCGTAATCTCGGCAATACCGTCCTCGTCGTCGAGCATGACGAAGACACCATCCGCCGCGCCGACTTTGTCGTTGATCTCGGCCCCGGCGCGGGCAATGCCGGGGGCTACCTCGTCGCACAGGGCAAGCCGGAGCAGATCGCTGCAAGCGCGGAATCTCTTACGGGCCGCTATCTAAGCGGTGCCGCAAAAATCGCCATCCCGGAAAAGCGCCGCAGTCCCAATGGCAAAGCCATTCAAATCCTGGGAGCGAGCGCGAACAATTTGAAAGACGTGGACGTGACGCTGCCCCTCGGCCTGCTCACCGTCGTCACGGGTGTCTCCGGCTCGGGAAAATCAACCCTCGTCAACGACATTCTCTATCGTTCCTTAGCCCAGAAACTCTACCGCTCCATGGAGCCACCCGGCGCTCACCGCGAACTCCTCGGTGCCGATCAGATCGATAAAGTGATCGAGATTGATCAGGCCCCCATCGGTCGCACGCCGCGATCAAACCCCGCCACCTACACCGGCGTCTTTGCGCCGATCCGCGAACTTTTTGCCATGCTTCCCGAATCGCGCGAACGCGGTTACCGCCCCGGCCGTTTCAGCTTCAATGTAAAGGGCGGCCGCTGCGAAGCCTGCCAGGGCGACGGCTTGCGCCGTATCGAAATGAATTTCTTGCCCGACGTTTACGTCATGTGCGAAGTCTGCCGCGGCAAGCGCTACAATTACGAAACGCTCGCCGTCCGCTACAAAGGCCACACCATCAGCGACGTGCTGAACCTTCCGTCTTCCGACGCTCTGAAGCTCCTCGAAAATATTCCGCAAATTCAGCAAAAGCTTTCGACGCTCGTCGAAGTCGGCCTCGGCTACGTCACCCTCGGCCAGTCTGCCACCACCCTCTCCGGCGGCGAGGCCCAACGCATCAAGCTTGCCCGCGAGCTTTCCAAGCGCCAGACCGGCCGCACTCTCTATATTCTCGACGAGCCAACCACTGGTTTGCACTTCGACGACGTTCGCAAGCTCCTCGACGTCCTCCAGCGTCTTGTCTCTCTTGGCAACACCGTCCTCATCATCGAGCACCATCTCGACGTCATCAAACAGGCCGACTGGATCATCGACCTCGGCCCCGAAGGCGGCGAAGGCGGCGGGCGAATCGTAGTCCAGGGCCCGCCCGAACAAGTTGCACGCACTAAAAAGTCCTACACCGGCCAAGCCCTCGCCCGCGTCTTGGGCATCTCCAACAATGGCCACGCGAATGGTCACAACCCCGTTGCAAAATAATTGCGCAACCACCGTTCTTTATCGGGCCCGCCTTCCGAGGCGGACCGTCGCTCAATGCGCTCGTTTGTGCTTCTTATGCCCGGCGCGCCCTGTCTCTCCTTGCTACCATGCCGCTCTACGATTTACAGTGTTTCCTTCCCAATGAGCATCTATACCACCCCGCCTCTCACCTTCGGCGCTGTTCGCACGTATCCGCTCGCTTCCCGCACGAGCAAAGTAAGCGTCCGCGACTTCGCCAAACCTCCCGCCGCCAACGCCTCCGTAACAAAATTCCTCGACTCCCTCCCAAACATCCTAGCCGCCCAAGATTTGCGCCATCTCCTCGCCGCCATCCATCGCGCCCGCAAACAGCGCTCCCCCATCCTCTGGGGCATCGGCGGCCATGTCATCAAAGTTGGCCTCGGCCCCGTTCTCATCGATCTAATGAAACGTGGCTTCGTCTCTGGCATCGCCATGAACGGTGCCGCTCTGATTCACGATTTCGAAATCGCGCTCGCAGGCAACACCTCCGAAGACGTCGAAGCCGGTCTCGGAGCCGGCCAGTTCGGCATGGCCGCTGAAACCGGCGAGTACATCAACGAATTTTCCAAGCTCGCCGCTCGTCTCCACATCGGATACGGCGAAGCCGCCGGCCAATTCCTGACAAGTGGCATTCTGAATGTAAAACACGCCGCCTCCAGCGTCCTCGTGGCAGCTTACAAGCAGCGCATCCCCGTCACCGTACATATCGCCATCGGCACGGATATTCCTCACATGCATCCCGCTGCTGACGGTCCTTGCCTCGGCGCCGCCACGTTCCTCGATTTCCGTCTCTTCTGCGCCCTTGTGAAACAAATGCATCCCGGCGGCATCTACCTAAATTGGGGCTCTGCCGTGCTTCTTCCCGAAGTCTTCTTGAAAGCCGTAAGCGTCGTTCGTAATCTCGGCGTGCCCTTGCATCCCATCACCACCGCCAACTTCGACTTTATCCAGCACTACCGTCCGTTGCAAAATGTAGTGAAGCGTCCGACCGTCTCACAACGCGGGGGCCGCAAATCGGAGTCGCGCGGCTACGCCATCACCGGCCATCACGAAATTCTCATGCCTCTCGTCGCCGCCGCGCTGGCCGCTGGCTGGCCCAGGACTCCGCGCCAAGGCAAACGATGACCCTTTTCGACGACAACCCGTCTCTCCCTCCAGATGAGCATCCGCCCTCGCCGTCTCGCGTTCAACCTGATCACGATGACGATGCGCCTCAGCCGCCCGTATCCGTTGCCGAACCACCTCTACCGGGTGACCCCATCAGTCTCGCGGCCACCGTTCCCCAGCCGGCTCCCTCCTACTCCGCCAAACCATCTCTACCCGAGGATCTCCGCATCTCCTGGTCCTGGCCTCATCTCATCCTTTTTCTTTTTTTTGGATTCTTCAGCTTGTTTCTGATTCAAGGCGGCTTTCTGATTTACTATGCGCCGCTCCATCATTTTGCGAACGAAAAGGATTTCGAGCGCTTCGTCTTGTCAAAACCGTCTTTCGCCATCGGCAGCATGGTTCTTTGGTACGCCTTTCTCTTCCTTTTTCTTTACGTGACCTTGTCTGTCCTGCGTGGAATTCCCTTCTGGCGCACTCTTGGATGGAGAAAGCTCGCGCATCGCGAAGGCGGGCCGCCGCGGAATCCCTGGCTCTACTTTTTTGCGGGATGCGTTCTTTCTGTGGTCGTTTTCATCGTAACTGCGAAAGTCCAGCCGCCTGAAAACGTGCCCATCGAAGAGCTCTTCCGCTACAAGAACACCGCGATGTTCTTCATGGCCATGGCCGTTTTGATCGCGCCTCTCGTCGAGGAAACCGTATTTCGCGGTTATCTCTATCCGCTCTTCGCAAAAACCTTCGGCGTGGCCTTCAGCGTAATCCTCACCGGAGTACTTTTTGGATTGATGCACGGCGCTCAGCTTGGCTGGACCTGGGGCCTCGTTTCGATCCTAATCGTGGTCGGCATCATCTTCACGTTTGCCCGAGCTCTCACCGGCTCTGTCTTCGCCAGTTTTTTGTTGCACCTAGGCTACAACTCCACCATCGCCGCCGTAACCATTCTCGGCACCCAAGGCTTCACAAAATTCCCGTCCGCCCACTGACTTCTATCAGCTCCCGGCGATTCGTTTTCTACCCTCGCCTCCGCTAGAATATGCGTAGGGGCACGGCACGCCGTGCCCGCTCTTGGCCAAGTTCGCAATCGTACTCTCGGCACAAGGTCTTTTAGGATTCTCAAAAAATGTACGTTGCCCAACCGATTGAATGGACCGACCGCGGCGTAGTCATGCTCGACCAGCGCCTCCTCCCCGCCCAGGAAGTCTCCTATTCCTACACCGATTACCGCGAAGTCGCCAAAGCCATTCGCGACATGGTCATTCGCGGCGCCCCGGCCATCGGTGTCGCCGCCGCCATGGGAGCCGCTCTTGGCGTTCTTCACTCCTCAGCCAACTCCGTCGATGCACTGCGCACCGAATTCGCCGAAATCTGCGACACGCTGGCCAAAACACGCCCAACCGCCGTCGACCTCTTCTGGGCCCTTGATCGTATGAAGCGCCGCTTCGCCGAACTCACCGCGCAAACTTCCGACCTCGCAAAAATTCGCCAAGCAATGGTCGAAGAAGCCAAGCAAGTTCACCTGGAAAAGAAATCCACCGACGAAGCCATCGGTCGCTTCGGCGCGGAATTCATGCCGGCCGATGGTCAAGTCATGACCCAATGCAACGCTGGCGCCCTAGCCACCGCAGGAATCGGCACCGCCCTAGGCGTTCTTCGCGTGGCGTTCCAACAAGGCAAAAAAATCCACGTACTCGTTCCCGAAACGCGTCCCTATTTGCAGGGCGCGCGCCTCACTGCCTGGGAACTTCACAAAGGCGGCATCCCTCTCACGCTCATCACCGACAACATGGTCGGCCACTTCCTGAAGACGGGCAAAGTCGGCGCTATCGTCACCGGCGCCGACCGCATCGCCGCCAACGGCGACACCGCCAACAAAATCGGCACCTACCAAATCGCCGTCCTCGCTAAAGAAAACAACGTGCCCTTCTACATCGCCGCGCCCGTCTCGACTTTCGATCTCTCGATCCCCAGCGGCGATCATATTCCCATCGAAGAGCGCTCCGCCGCCGAAGTCACCAGCCTCCAAGGCGTCCGTATCGCGCCCGACGGCGTCAACGCCGCACATCCCGCTTTCGACGTCACTCCCGCCCGCTACATCGCCGCCATCTTTACCGAACGCGGTGTCGCCCGCGCTCCCTACACCGATTCTCTCCGCGCCCTCGCGCGATCCACGCAACTCGTCGCCTCACCGTCGAGCCGGTAAACGATGCTGCGCGGCCCGATGCACAACTCAATTCGCCACATCCTTCAGCTGGCGTTGCTAAGCGCACTTTTTCTCACCGCAGCTCAGGCAGAAGCGCAGTCGGGCAAATCCCAGCCTATTCGCCTTCATCCCTCGAATCCCCACTACTTCCTTTTCCGCGGCAAGGCCGTTGCCCTCATCACCAGCGGCGAACACTACGGTGCCGTCCTGAACGCGGACTTTGACTATCACAAGTATCTCGCGGCCTTGCAGGCTGATGGCCTCAATTACACGCGTCTTTTCGCAGGCTCGTACGTGGAAGTCCCCGCAAAATCTTTCGGCATCTTGCATAACGACCTCGCTCCCGCACCAGGCCGCTTTCTAGCTCCATGGGCGCGCAGCGACACACCAGGCTACGCCGGTGGAGGGACCAAGTTCGATCTGCAGCTCTGGGAGCCCGCCTTCTTCGCGCGCTTCCGTGATTTTCTTTCGGAAGCTGCCAAGCGCGGCATCGTCGTCGAAATCACGCTCTTCTCTTCTCACTATGGCGACGCTCAATGGCAGCTCGACCCGCTAAATCCTGCCAACAATATCAACGGTACGGACGCCATCGACTGGAAGAAACTTCACACACTCGAAAATGGAAATCTTCTCGTGTATCAGGAACATTACACGCGAAAGCTCGTCGGCGAAGCGAACTCGTTCGACAATGTCATCTTCGAAATTCAGAACGAGCCATGGTCGGACCGTCCCGTTCTCGCCGGCGTCATCAATCCGTACCTTCGTCCTCCCGCGCGCGATAGCTTTCCGAATTCGGTCGATATTCCTGACACCCTTTCGCTCGCCTGGCAAGCCCGCGTCGTCGAGTGGATTACGCAAACGGAGTCTACCCTTTCAAACCACCACCTCATTGCTCAGAATTATTCCAATTTTCGTCTGTCGGTGGCCAAGCTCCTCCCCCACGTTGACGTCGCCAACTTCCACTACGCTTACCCGGGCGCAGTGACGCTTAACTACGGCCTCGGCAAAGCTATTTCTTATGACGAGTCCGGTTTTCTCGGCAGCGACGACGCGGCCTACCGCCGCCAGGCCTGGAATTTCATGCTCTCAGGCGGTAGCGCCTTCGACGGTCTCGACTACTCGTTCACAACCGGCCACGAAGACGGCTCCTATCCTGAGCCGAATGGTCCCGGCGGCGGAAGTCCGGCGTTGCGCCACCAGCTGCACATCCTTTCCCAATTCCTGCTGTCGTTTTCTATTGTTGATCTGCATCCGGACTTCCGCACCGTAAAGCACGCGGCAAGTGTGACGCCTCGCGCCCTGTCTAATCCGGGCAAAGAGTACGCCATCTATCTCGATGGGAATGGCCCAACCAGCCTGACTCTCGAACTTCCGCCCGGAAAATATTCATGCGAATGGCTAAATACAAAAACCGGCAGCATCGAACAATTGGAAAATTTTAATCATAAAGGCGGCGAAAGAATTCTGACCTCGCCTGTATTCCAGACCGGAATCGCTCTCCGCCTTAAGCATACGACGGCGAGCAACTTAAGATAGCTTTGCTCCTACGAACATGCCGTCCAGCCACACTAGTCCAAATCCCCTTTTGACGTTTTGTCCGGGGCGCCGGCGGGAAATACATTATGCTGCGGCGGCGGCATGGGAACATCCCCCATGCGATCCTTCCACAACGCTTTATTGAGCAGCGCCGTATCCACCGCGTCCGCGTGGCTGAAATCAAGGTTCTTCCCCGCTTTCCATTCCTTCGTATTCATTTCATAGATCAATCCGTTGTCGCGATTGCGAAAATCCGCGCTAAAAGGCGGCTGCTGCCCCGTCCCGCTAAAGAGCGGGGCCATTACCGCGGCTCGCGAATCATTCGCATTCATCGGCGGCGCGCCAAGCAGCGCCTCAATCGTGCGCACCACGTTAATCGTCGTGTAAAACGAGTGCTCTACGACCGGTTTGGTCTCGCTTCCCTCGCCGCTCGGCATAGGCGCGTACTTGCTGATCACCAGCGCAATGCTCCGGTGCGAGTCCACGTGATCCGGCCCATCTTGCGCGTCGTCTTCCAAAATCAAAAACGCCGTGTCATCCCAATACGCACTGTGCGACACCGCGTCCACCACGCGTCCGATCGCCAAATCATTGTCCGCAACCGACGCCGCAGGCCGCGGTTTGTTCTTCGTAAGCCCCGCTGTATGGTCGTTCGGTAGCCGCAACAAAATAAATTGTGGCATGGTGTCCTTGCCCGCCTTACGCGCCGCCACAAATTGATCGAACTCATTCAAAAATTCGTCCGCGCGCAACTGATCCGGATACGCTACCTCGAAATCCGGAAACCGCGGATCAAAGTGGCCCTCTAACTCCACTTCACTCGCCACGTTCTTCGCCAGCACCGGTATTGCCCAGGGATACGGGCTCGGACCGCCTCGTGGCTCACCCACGTTTTTTTCCAGCAGCTCGCCTTTATTGATTTCGCTCCGCTTGCATGCCTCTCCTTCCGCTTTCGGTGGTCCGAACGTCGCTTGCTCCTCGTCCCCTTTTTCATTGCACCAGCGGCTGACGATGAACTCGCCATAGTGCCGGTAAGAAATCCCGTGGCTCGCAAAATTCTTCCACAGGTAGCCGCCAGTCGGCTCCCCCGCGTCGGGAATGCCATCAGGGAACGACTCACCGCCCAGCATCGCGCCTTCGGAGTCGTAGGTGTGTTCCTTGCCGCGATAGTTGATCGGCCAGGTCTTCTCGTTGTAGTCCGAGTTCGACGCCGATGTCGACCACACGTGCCCGTCTCCGGAGACTTCGCCGCTGTCGTAAAAATTATCGAGAATGCCGAATTGCCGCGCCAATTTGTGCTGATTCGGCGTAATGTCCGCGCCATACATCGCCAGCGCAGGAGCGCCGTTTGCGCCCGCAATGTCGCCGAACACCTGATCGTAGGTGCGGTTTTCCTTGATGATGTAGATGACGTGATGGATTTTATTTTCTCCACTCGCGAAGGGCACTCGATCTCCGTTTCCGCGCGAGGCGTTCGTTTCAACCACTTGCTTCGTGTAATCAGAGAGGTTTGCCGTCACGGCGGCAATCGGAATGCGCGCCAGCGAACCGTGGATCATCGCCGGTCCATACGGATAACGAACGCGTCCGTCAGGCCGTTTCCCGATCGCTTTGGGATTTGGTCCCGATCCGCGTCCTTTCGCACACGCGATCAATAAGTCCTTGCCTGTTGCCGCCACAACTGTGGAATACCATTCCGTGGGAATGAATCCCATTGCTGTGGCATCCCCATTTGCGGGCGCTTTCGCAAGGTCAAAAACCGCCACCGAATCCGAAATCGCGTCCGCCGAAAAAAGCGTTTTTTCATCTGGTGAAAGAGCCAGATATTCCGGATCGCTGCCCCCATATTTCTGTCCGGGAAGTTTCGTCGAAAGGTAAGAAACGGCTTTTCCGCTGTGCGTATCGATCTCCGCGATCTCATCACGGTCTGTGAGCGCAACATAAAGTATTGAGTTGTCCCGATTGAGCAAAAGCGCCGTCGGGTGCGACCCGCCCGCCAACGGCGACTCTGGCTTTCTCAATGGAATCATCCGCAACACGCGCCCGCTCAGCAAATCGAGCTCCGCCACCGTAGAGGCATTCCACAGCGAAACGAATCCGCGCTTTCCGTTGTTGGTCATGACCGCCGTGTAAGGCAGAGAAGCCGGAATCCGCTTCATCGTCGAAAGATCGAAGCGATGCACGATCTTCCCGTCGCGTGTATCCAGCAGCACCGCTTCGTCGGAATTGTTGCACGCGACAAGCAGCCTTTCCTCCCCACCGCTCCTACCAACGCTCAACC